>JARRQM010000309.1:0-3443 GCA_037381765.1 Kineosporiaceae bacterium | reverse complement strand
GGAGTCCTGGGGTCTCGGTGACCTTGCCGATCTCGCCGAACTCGTCGGGTGGAGCGGGCGACGGCACGGGGCCGGGTTCGTCCTGGTCAACCCGCTCCATGCGGCCGAGCCGATCCCGCCGATGGAACCGTCGCCGTACCTGCCGAGTTCCCGCCGTTTCGCCAACCCGATCTACCTGCGGGTCGAGGACATTCGTGAGGCGGCCTACCTGCCGGCGACCGACCGGGCGGTGATCGAGTGGCAGGCCGAGGAGGTTCGTGCGCTCAACGCCACCGATGACGAGCTTGACCGTGACCTGGTGTGGGAGGCCAAGAAGGTCGCCCTGGAGACGGTGTTCGCGTATCCGCGCAGCCGGTCCCGGCAGGACGCCTTCGAGGCGTACTGCGAGCGCGAAGGCGAGGGCCTGACCGACCACGCCACCTGGTGCGCCCTGGCCGAGCGGTTCGGCCTGCCCGCGGAGACCTGGCCGGCGCACGCCCTCGACCCCCGGTCCGGTGCCGTCGCGCACCTGCGCACCGAACTCGCCGAGCGGGTCGACTTCTACCGGTGGTTGCAGTGGTGCCTGGACGAGCAGCTGGAACGGGTGCAGCGGACGGCCAAGGAATCGGGGATGGCCCTCGGGGTGATGCACGACCTGGCGGTCGGGGTGCACCCGCAGGGGGCCGATGTGTGGGCGTTGTCCGGGGCGTTGGCCCGGGGGGTCACCGTCGGGGCGCCCCCGGATGCGTTCAACCAGCAGGGGCAGGACTGGAGCCAGCCGCCGTGGCAGCCGGAACGGCTCGCCGAACTCGGCTACGCCCCGTACCGGGACATGCTCCGCACCGTGTTGCGGCACAGCGGCGCGCTGCGCATCGACCACATCATCGGCCTGTTCCGGCTGTGGTGGGTGCCGCGCGGCGGTACCGCGGCCGACGGCACGTACGTGCGTTACGACCATGAGGCCCTGGTCGGGATCCTCGCCCTGGAGGCGCACCGGGCCGGTGCCGTCGTCGTCGGCGAGGACCTCGGCACGGTCGAACCGTGGGTCCGGGACTATCTACGGGAACGGGGCGTGCTCGGGACGTCCATCCTGTGGTTCGAGAAGGACGGTGAGGGTCGTCCGCTGCCCCCGGAGGCCTGGCGGGAACTCTGCCTGGCCACGGTCACCACCCATGACCTGCCCCCTACCTCCGGGTACCTCGCCGGTGAGCACATCGAACTGCGGCAGCGTCTCGGGCTGCTCACCCGCCCGGTCGGTGAGGAACTTGCCAGCGACGTGGCCGACCGCGCGCAGGTGCTCGCCCAGCTCGCCTCCCTCGGCCTGCTCGACCCGCAAGCCGGGGAACGGGACCGGGTCGAGGCCCTGCACCGGTTCCTCACCTGGACCCCGGCCAAGCTCATCGGGGTGGCCCTGGCCGATGCGACCGGGGACCGCCGCACCATGAACCAGCCGGGGACCAGCAACGAGTACCCGAATTGGCGGCTCCCGATCGCCGACGGGGTGGGCCGTCCCGTCCTGCTCGAAGAGATCATGCAGTCGATCCGGGCCGCATCCCTGGCTCGGATCGCCAACGGTGACTGACCGTCCCCCGTCCCGGTCCTACCCGCCCGGGTAGGACCGGGATCCGTCCTACCCGGTTGCGTTGTCGCTGCTGTCCCCCGTGCTCGCGGCGGAGGGTTCCGGATCCGCGGCACGGTCGCGTTCCTGGGCCGCGACGGCCCGGACCACGCCGTCGCGGCCTTCGGCGACGAGGCGGCGCAGGGCGGCCTCGGTCCCCGGCTGTTCCAGCCACCGATCGGTGCGGGCGAGCAATTCCGGTCCGGCGAGGAGGGCCGGATACAGCCCGGAGACGATCTGCCCGGCCATCTCGCTGGTCCGCTCCTGCCACACCTGGTGCAGTGCGTCGAAGTACGGATCGACGAAGGGGGTGAGCACCTCGGGATCGTTCACCCGGGTGAATCCGCCGATCACCGCCGCCTGGACGGTATTCGGCAGGGTGCCCTCCTCGACGACCTGCGCCCAAGCCTGCTTCTTCGCCCGGGTCGTCGGCAGGGCCGCCCGGGCCGCCGCGGCGTGCACCCGGCCGGTCGCCGTGTCGTCCCGGGTGAGTTCGGCGTCGATTTCCTCCTCGCCGGCCTCGCCGCCGGCGACCAAGGCGGTGAGCAGGGTCCAGCGCATCTCGGTGTCGACGGCGAGCCCGTCGACCCGCTCCGTGCCGTCGAGCAACCCGCGGACGGTGCCGAGCGCGGACGGGCTCATCGCGTGCCCGGCGAAGGACCGGGCGAGCAGCAGCTGGGCGTCGCTGCCCGGGGCCGCCGCCCGCACCAGATCGCGCAACCGGTCGGCGGCCGAGGCGGTGGCGGCCTCCCGGTGCTCCGGGGCGACGTAGAACCGCAGCGCCGCGGCGAGCTGCCGGAGCAGGGTCTGCGCGACGCTCGGGTCGTCCACCGAGGCGATGTTCCCGAGTACGAGGTCGGCGAAGGTCCGGCCGCCGAGTTCGGCGTCCCGGGTCATATCCCAGGCGGCACTCCACACGAGGGTGCGGGCCAGGGGGTCGGCGAAGGCGTCGAGGTGGCGCACCGCGGTGGCCAGGGACGCGGGGTCGAGGCGGATCTTCGCGTAGCCGAGGTCGTCATCGTTGACCAGGAGGAGATCCGGGGCGGGGATCCCGGCGAGTTCCGGGACGGCGGTGACGTCTCCGGTGACGTCGAGTTCGATTCGTCGGGTCCGGCGCAGAACGCCTTCCTGCACGTCGTAGCAGCCGACGGCGAGCCGGTGCGGGCGCAACGTCGGATGCGTGTCGGGGGTCTCCTGGTGCAGGTGCACCGCGGTGAGTGTGCCGTCCGCCGCGGTCCCGAGTTCGGGGCGCAGGGTCGCCACCCCCGCGGTCCGCAGCCACTGGTCGGCCCAGTCGTCCAGGTCCCGGCCGCTGGCTTCGGCGAGTTCGGCGAGCAGGTCGCCGAGGGTCGTGTTTTCCCAGGCGTATTTACGGAAGTAGCTGCGTAGGCCGGCGTCGAAGGCGTCCTGCCCGACCCAGTGCACGAGCTGTTTCAGTACCGAGGCGCCCTTGGCGTAGGTGATGCCGTCGAAGTTCACTTCGACGTCGGCGAGGTCGCGGATATCCGCGACGATCGGGTGCGTGGAGGACAGCTGATCCTGCCGGTAGGCCCAGGACTTCTCGGAGGAGGCGAAGGTCGTCCAGGCGGTCCGCCACCGGGTGGTCTCGGCCTGGCAGCGGGTGCTCGCGTACTCGGCGAACGACTCGTTCAGCCACAGGTCGTCCCACCAGCGCATGGTGACCAGATCGCCGAACCACATGTGGGCGAGTTCGTGCAGGATGGTCAGGGCCCGCCGCTCCACCGCGGCCTCGGGCACCTTCGACCGGAACACGTACTGCTCGGTGATTGTCACCGTGCCCGCGTTCTCCATGGCCCCGGCGTTGAACTCGGGGACGAACAGCTGG
>JARRQM010000308.1:0-3444 GCA_037381765.1 Kineosporiaceae bacterium | reverse complement strand
CTACCAGGCCTGGGGCGCGACGGCCAAGGCGGAGGAGTTGGCGCGCTCGTTCCCGGCCATCCACCCGCAGCTGACGTCGACGACGTCCACGACGCGGGCGGGCGCCATCAGATCGGGAACGGAATCGCTGGACAGCATCGACCTGTTCGCCGTCCTGCGGGCCAGCCACACCCTGAGCCAGGAATCGAACCTGGACCGTCTGCAGGAGCGGATCACCGACGTGCTCGGTGCGTTGACCGGAGCGACCGGTGTCCGGATCCTGCTCTGGAACCCCGAATCCCAGAGTTGGATGATCTCCTCGGCCACCGAGCTGCCGCGCCAGATCAACCTGGAGTCCAGCACCGACGAGGCCACCTTGCCGCTGTCGGCCCTGCGCTACGTCGATCGCACCCGGACCCCACTACTGGTGGAGGACGCCACCCAGGACCAGCGCTTCCACAAGGACCCTTACTTCGTCGGCCTCGACCAGTGCTCGCTCCTCGTGGTCCCGATCCAGAAACAGGGGCAATCCCTGGCCATGCTGGTGTTGGAGAACCGGCTCAGCGGCGGCGGCCTGTCCTCGGCCCGTCTGGATACCGTGCTGCTGATCAGCGGGCAACTGGCCACCAGCATCGACAACGCTCTCGCCGAACGGTTCCGCTCGGTGGTCCAGCACTCCTCGGACCTGACCTTGGTCTGTAACTCCCACCAGCTGCTGAGCTACGCCAGCTCCGCGTCGACGGATCTGCTGGGTTCGTCGAACGTGACCCTGCTCGGGTCCCCGGTGATCGAGCTGTTCCACCAGGACGACCGGGCGGATCTGGCCGCGCGCATCCAGGACGCCGGCCGCGACGACGGACGCACCCTGGAGTGCCGGATCATCGCGGCGGACGGGACGATCCGCTGGGTGGAGGTGGCCTTCACCGACCTCGTTGCCGATCCCGCCGTCAACGGTGTGGTGCTCCGGCTGCGGGACGTCACCGAGCGACGGGAACTCGAACAGGAACTGCGGCACTCCCAGAAGTTGCGCTCGGTCGGCGTGCTGGCCTCGGGCATCGCGCACGAGATCAACACCCCGATCCAGTACGTGATCACGAACTTGCATTTCCTGTCCGGTGCGTACGCCGAGCTGGCCGGCGCGAGCGAGGCGCCGCCGCCGGTGGGGCTCGCCCCGGAAAGCCCCGAGGGCCTGCTGGAGGAGATCCCGCAAGCCATCGGGGACGCCCTGGATGGCGCGACCCGGGTGGCCACGATCGTGCAGGCGATGAAGTCGTTCGGTCATCCGGGTGAGGAAAGGATGACGCCGTCGGACCTCAACGACGCCATCCGGAACACCGTCATCGTGGCCACCAACGAAATCACGCCGGTGGCGGAGGTCGAGCTGGAACTCCACGATCTGCCCCACGTCAGCTGCGTCCTCGGGGACATCAAGCAGGTGCTGCTCAACTTGGTCGTCAACGCGGCGCACACGATCAAGGAGGCCCACGGCACGGGAGGGCGGGGGAGGATCACCATCAGGACCCGCGCGGAGGGTGACGAGGTCGTGGTGGAGGTCCAGGACAACGGCGCCGGAATCAGCCCGGATATCGCCGACCGGGTCTTCGACCAGTTCTTCACCACCAAGGAGGTGGGCTTCGGTACCGGACAGGGCCTGTCGCTGGCGTACACGCTGGTGCACGACCGGCACCACGGCACGCTCACCTTCAGTTCCGAGATGGGCCGGGGCACCACGTTCACGCTCCGGCTACCGGTCCAGCAATCCGACGAGGACCACCGTCGCGCGTAGTTCGCTCTTGATGGCGTGCCGGGTCTGCCACCGGGCACGGGCGTCAGGGACCCGGTTGCCGGGTCATGGCCCGCACGGGGCGACGTTGCGCCAGTTCGCCACCGTGTCCGCGGTGCTCCCTCCGGCGGTGGTGGTCACCGACCGGTTGCCGAGTTCACCGCAGGATGCGGACTTCTCCACGGTGTTCCAGTCGCCCAGGGTGTACTTGTACTCCAGGGCCGTGCCGGGGACGACGTCCACGGTGGCCCTCCAGTGGGTGGCGTCCACGCGGGTCAGGGCCACCCCGTCGGCCGCCCAGTCGGTCCGCGGCGGGGTGAGCCGGCTGAGCGTCCCCGCGAGGTACACGGTGCGGCCGGTCGCGTCGGTGCCGGAAGGCACCGTCACGGTGAACGTCTGGGTGGAGCCCCCGCCCGGGCAGGTGCCGTAGCGCAGGCAGACCACCTGCGGGGTGTCCAGGTTCGCCCCGCCGACGGTGGACTGCGCCAGCCGCACGTACTGCCCGAGCGCCCAGGACAGCGGGTTCGCCGAGTCGGTCGCGTACCCCTGGGTGAAGCCGTGGGCGGAGGCGACGTCCCAGATCTGTTCCGGGATGAGGTTCCCCTCGGTGGCCGAAGCCGCCATGCCGGCCAGGTACGGTGCCGCAGATTGGCCGCGGGCCAGCGCGTACTCCCCGCGTTCGCCGGACAGTACGGGCCACAGCCGCCCGATCCCGGCGCCGGTGTAGGGGGCGCCGGAGGCGGTCTCGCCGTAGCCGTCGTGGTTGTAGCGGTACCAGTAGTCGTGGCCGTCGATCGTCCGCTTGATCGTCGCGTCGAGGGTGGCCAGGGAGTTCGTCACGTGCGGGTCGGTGGGCGCCTTGATCCCGAGGCGGACCAGGTCGAGGAAGCCGCCGTCGACGACGTCGCGCTCGTCCCAGCTGCCGCCGCCGTTGCCGATCGTCAGGGTGGCCCCGTCATTCGGGTCGCCGTTGTCGTCGATCCGCTCGTAGTACTGCCCGCCGGGCAGGTGCCCGCTCGTGGTGTACGTCCACGCGTCGACCTGGCTGCGCCAGGAGTCGGCCGTGGCCAGGTACGTCGAGGCGGAGGCGGTGTCCCCGTTCTTCGCGGCGATGTCCGCGGCACTGACCAGCCCGGCGATCTCGGCGGCGATCGTCGCCGGGGAGTAGCCCGCGTTCTCCTCCCAGCGCTCCTGCGGGGTCCACGGGCCGTGCGCCACGACGAAGTCGGCGGACTTCTTCACCTTCGCCCAGGTGGCCGCATCGGTGCGGCCGAGCGTGTCGGCGAGGATCAAGGGGAAGGACACCTCGTCCATCTGCAGCCCGCCCCAGTACGGCGAGCCGTCCAGCCAGGTGTTCTGCGGGAACGACCCGTCGGCTTTCTGCTGCACGTCGAACAGGTAGTCCAGGGCGCGGCCGGCGGCGGCGGTGTCGCCGTCGGCGACCAGGGCGGTGGCCATCTGGTAGAGGTCGCGGGCCCACACCGCGTGATAGCCGGCGACCCCGCCGCTGTCGGCGTCGGCCGCCTGGCCCCACGGGGTGGACAGGGAAGCGACGAAGGCACCCCGGTAGGTCTTGTCCTCGTGCGCGGCGATCGCCATGACCGCGGTGCGGTAGAGCTGGTCCTGCCCGGCCGCGGTGACCGCGGCGGGGATCGGCTTGAGCCCGGACAGGTAGTCGTGCC
>JARRQM010000307.1:0-6394 GCA_037381765.1 Kineosporiaceae bacterium | reverse complement strand
CGCGCTTTCCGGAGACGATCGCCGTGCCGGTGTCCTGGCACATCGGCAGCACCCCGCCGGCCGAGACGTTCGCGTTCTTCAACAGGTCGAGTGCGACGTAGCGGTCGTTGGCGGAGGACTCCGGGTCGTCGAGGATGCCGCGCAACTGGGCCAGATGGGCCGGGCGCAGGAAGTGCGCGATGTCGTGCATCGCGGTCTCGGTGAGCAGCCGGAGCGCCTCCGGCCCGACTTCCAGGAAGGTCCGCCCACCGGCCTCGACGGTGCGCACGCCCTCGGTGGTGAGCAGCCGGTACGGGGTGGGGTCGGGGGATGTCCCGGTCGGCAACAGATCGGTGTAGCGGAACTCGGGCATGACCGCTCCTCGGCGTACGGCGGGACGGGCACGTCACGGTCCTCTGCCGTCCGCTTTCCGCCGTTCGTCCTCCGACGTCCGACGTCCGCCAGCGGACCGGGGTGCCCGGGCTGTCCCGAGCCTAGTGATGTGGGCCTTCTGGGGCGGCCCGAAGCGGTGTGTGGCGCGCCGCGTCTCCCGCCGGGTATGGCCGGGGCCGCCGGGTCAGGCGGCCCGGAACCCGCCGACCCGCCACAGGGTGAACACCCGGTCCTCGCCGAGGGCGACGAGGGTGCTGCCGTCCGGGGACAGGGCGAGTTCACGTACCCCGGGCTGCGTGGTGAGTGCGGGTCCGGCGACCCGGGCCGTGGCGACGTCCCAGAGCCGGATAGCACCGTCATCGGTGGCGGCGGCGATCCGGCTCCCGGTGCGGTCGGCGGCGATCGCGGCGATGATCGCCGGACGTGCGGTCTGCCCGTCGGTGATGGTGCAGTCGACGAGGGCGGAGACGGCCTGTCCGGTGTCGGTGTCCCACAGCCGGACCTGACCGTCCACGGCCGACACGGTCGGGGCCGCGAGGAACCGGGTGCCCGGAACGAACACCAGGGTGAGGTCGCCGGCCGGGGCGGACGGGAGGGAACGGCACCCGGTGCCGTCCGTCGGGCACAGACGGATCCCGTCGAGCCCCGACTCCACGGCCAACCGGGTGCCGTCGGCGCTGACCCCGAGGGCGCCGAAGTCGGCGGCCACCGGCGGCCCGACGGGAGCCCCGGCACGGGCGTCCCACACCTGGTAGACGCCGTCGAGGGTCCGGGTCAGCAGGTGGGTTCCGTCAGGGCCGAAAACGACCCGGTCGACCTCACCGTCGTGGTCCAGCCGGGCCCGCTCCCCACCGTCCGGGTAACCCTGCAGGGAGACGACGGTCCGCCCGGGACCACCGACAACGGCCACCATGTCGTTCCCGGGACTGAATACGTGCCGCACCCCCGGTCGGGTGAGTGCCGGACCCGAGGTGAGAGCGCCGCTGGTCAGGTCGACCCGGGGCACCTGACCGTCCGCCTCGACCCAGGTGAGGGCCCCGCCGTCAGCGGTGAACGCGATCTGGTCGGCCCGGCCCGTGACACCGGGCCCGGTGAGCCGTTCCGCCTGCGGTGCCGGGTCGCCGGGGCCGAGTACCGGGTCCGGCGGGCGGGCGACGGGCGAGGCCGACCGGTCCTTCCACCACCAGGCGGCGCCGCCAGCGCCTGCCGCGGAGGCGGCGAGGAGGGCGAGCACCGTCCGTCGTCGGGCCGGGCGTGGGGACCGTGGCATACCGGAGAGCATGGCGTACCGGGATGCGGCGGGGCAGCCCGGGCCCGGCCCGGGCACCGGACGCGATCCGGAGGCGGTCTGGGGACGGGGGGGTCAGGGCGCCGGGCGGAAGCCGACCCACCAGGCCGCGTACGGGGGGAGCGCGAGGGCCGGGGCATCGTCCCCGTTCCCGTTCCCGTCCCCGGTCCCGTCTCCGTCCCCAGGGGCCGGGGTGGGTTCGAACGCGGAGATGAACTCCCACCGCTGCAGGTCGGACCGGGGCGTCCCGGCCGGGGGTCGGGCCCGGTCCAGGACCTCGAACGGGACACGTTGCCAGGTGCCGGAGACGTTGTAGAGCTGGATCAGTTCTCCGGCCGGGTGACGGCGGAGCAGACCGAGTACCGCCCGGTTGCCGACGTCCACCGGAACGGCCTCGACGGAGGCGTGCAGGCCGGGGAGCCCGGTACGGACCCGGGCCAGGTGGGCCAGACCGGAGAAGATCCGGCCCTCGGTGCTGTCGGGGTCGTGGCGGCGTTCGGCGACGTCCCACGGCAGTGCGAGCCGGTGACGCCCGGGAGCGTTCCCGGTGGTGTCCGTGTCGGCGCTGGTCGCGGTGTCCGCGTCGGTGTCTTCGCCTGCGTCGGGGGTCCCGCCGTTGTGATTGCTGCACAGGCCGAGTTCGTCCCCCATGGTGAGCCGGGGAATCCCGCCGTAGCCGTAGAGGACGGCATGCAGCAGGAAGACCCGGCCGAGGGCCCGGTCGAGGTCGGCGGGGTCGGCGCCCGGGGCCTTCGCGGACTCCACCCCGGCGAGACTCGCCAGCGAGCCGCTGGTGCGGCGCTCCCCGGGGGCAGGGCCGGTGCGGACGTCGCTGCCGCGGGCGAACGACCGGGGGGACCTTCCGGCGTAGAAGTCGGCGAGGTAGTCGCGGTGGGCGTCCCCGGACAGGCCTGCCCGGGCGGCGTCCTGGTCGGAGATGGCCCAGTCGATGTCGTCGTGGTCCCGGGCGTAGGTCACCCAAGCCGTGGTCACCGGCTTCGGTGCGGGCATGGTGAGGGCCTGCCGGGCCAGCGTGGCGTCACCGGTGGCGAGCGCCGACCATAGGTGGACCATCAGGCCGGGGTGCGGGCTGAGATCGCCGACCCGGCCCGCATGGATGCCGGTGCCGAACGGGGCGGGGAGATCCTCGGTCATGCCGGTGGCTCCCACGTCGAGTGCCACCCCGGGGGCGGCGATGCGCAGGGCGGCGCGTAGCGCCTGCAGGATCAGCTGAGCCTGGGGACGGTTCCGGCACGTGGTGTCGGGTTCCTTCCACAGGAAGTCCACCGGGTGCCGGGACCGGTGCCGCCGACGGGGCCGGGGCGGCCGGGGGCGTCGGGTGCCCCGGTGAGGTCGGGTTCCCAGGTGAAGTTGCCCGGAGCGGTTCCGGGTCGCAGCTCGGGCAGCACCCGCTCGTAGGCGTCCGGTACCGCGCGGTCGGGGAAGGTGTGGAAGAAACGGCGGAACCGTACGTCCCCGTCCCGGGCGGCCCGGGCCCAGGGGTGTTCCCGGGCGACGTGGTTGAGGGTGAGGCCGAGGGTGAGGGACAGGCCCGCGACGTGCAGGGCGTCGGCGAGGTCGACGAGATCCCGCACGGTGCCGAGAGCGGGGCGGATCTTCCGGTGATCGGTGATCACGTCACCGGCGTCCTCACCGTCCCGGGTCGCCAGGAACGGCAGCAGGTGCAGGGAGGTGACGCCGAGCTCGCGCAGGTAGCCGATCCGTTGGCGGACTCCGGTGAGGCTCCCGGCGAACCGGTCCACGTCGACGACGTACTCGATCATGTCGGGTTCGGCGAACCAGTCCGGATGCAGCAGCCGGTCGCGGTCGCGGTTGGCGAGGGTGGGGCGGCGACGTAGGGCGGCGTCCAGGACGAGGTCGAGGACCTGCCGGAGCAGGAACCCGTTCGCGGGGGAACCGGGACGGTCGTAGACGGAGAGTCCCCGGGTCAGGTCGGGGCCCCAGCGTCGAACCCGGGCGAGGAAATCGCTTTCACACTCGGGTCCGGCCGCGCGCAGGGCGGCACGCCCGGACGGGGAGAGCAGATCAGGCTTTTCGGTCATGTCGCCGCACCTCTCTCAGGCCAGGGCGGGACTCTCGTCCGGGACACGGGCCCGCACCGGGCAGGGCTATCCCATGGTCGGAGTCGTGAAATCGATTTCAGGGAAGATGTGAACGCATGACGTGCGTCGTTCTTGGAATCCTAGAGTGCAACAATCGCGAGCGTGCAAACGTTTGTCAGATCTCCGGGGAGCGTGTTCCGGTGACCGGGCTGCGCTCCGGGGCGAAACGTCGACGCACCTCGGGGCAGGACGCCCCGGCCGTCGCGGGACGGGCGAATATCGTCGACGTGGCACGCCGCGCCGGGGTTTCGGTGGCCACCGTCTCCCGCGCGCTACGGAACATGCCGAACGTTTCCGAGACGACCCGGGACCGGGTGCTCCGGGCCGCGGCGGAACTGCACTACGCCGCCTCACCGCTGGCCTCCGGGCTGGTCACCGGGCGGGTGCGGGCGGTCGGCGTGGTCATGCCCTACGCCGGCCGGTGGTTCTTCGCCGAGGTCCTCCGGGGAATCGAGGAGGCGCTCCGGGACCACGGGTACGACCTCGTCCTGCACGTACTCGCCGACTCCGGCCGGCGGGACGACTTCTTCGCCTCGTTGCCGGTGCGTCGTCGGGTCGACGCCATCCTCGTCGTCGCGCTGCCCCTCGCCGAACGCGAGGTCGAGGTCTTGCGCACCCTGCACGTTCCGCTCGCCTGCGTCGGCGAACCCGTACCCGGTCTCCATGCCGAGCTCATCGACAACGTCGGGGCGGCCCGGTTGGCCGTGCAGCATGTGGTGAACCTCGGGCACCGGCGGATCGCCTGTATCGGCGGGGACATGCGCGGACCGGAACGGTTCAGCGTGCCCGGCCTACGCCACCAGGGGTATCGCGAGGCGCTTGAGGAGGCCGGGCTGCCGATCCACGCGGAGTGGGAACGGGACGGCTGCTTCACCGCCCGCGGCGGGGAACGGGCCATGACGGAACTGCTGTCCCAGCCCGGTGGGCGGCCGACCGCGGTGTTCTGCCAGTCCGACGAGATGGCGTTCGGGGCCCTGCGCGCGTTGCGGCACTCCGGGCTGCGCTGCCCCGACGACGTTTCCGTGGTCGGACTGGACGACCACGAACTGTCCGAAACCTTCGACATGACGACGGTGGCCCAGCCGGTCCTCGCCCAAGGGGCGGTGGCCGCCCGTTGGGTGGTCTCCCGGATCGAGGGGAGCCCCGGCCCCGGGGACGCCTCTCCCTCCGGAACCGGGGCGGGGACGGCAGGGGCGAAACCGGACGAGGCGGGGGCAGCTGATCCGGAACCGGCGGATGGGGGACCCGGGACGGCAGAGCCGGTGGGGCCGACCCCCGTAGGGACGAAGGAAGCCGGGACGAAGGAAACCGGGCCGGAGGAGGACGTCCACCCGGTTCGTCTCGTCCTGCGGGGCTCGACCGGTCCCGTCCTCGACGGCCCCTTTGCCGGACGGGAACCGTCGAGGTAGCGGCCGGACGGAACCGCGGGTCAGCTATCGAGTTCGGCCCGGGACGGCGGGTCGGCGCCGGGACGGGTACAGGTGAGCGCCGAGATCCGAACCGCCCGGTCGAGGGCCGCGGCCAGCTCCGCGGTTTCGATGCGGTGCAGCTGCTCACGCCGGTCGGCACCGAGCAGCTCGGCGGTGGCGAGGTGGTCGAGGAGAGCGGCGGTGAACGCGTCACCGGCCCCCACCGTGTCGACCACCGTGATCTCGGGGGCGGCCACCTGCACGGTTCCCGCAGCGCAGATGGCGAACGCGCCGTCCGGGCCCCGGGTCACGACGACGGCGGCGGGCCCCCGGGCCAGCCAGTCCGCAGCGACCGCGGCCGGATCCTCACCGGGGGCCAACCAGGCGAGGTCCTCATCACTGACCTTGACCAGGTCGGCGAGCCCGACAAAGGTCTCCACCCGGTGCCGTGCGGCTGCCGGGTCGCCCATCAGCCCGGGGCGGGCGTTCGGGTCATAGCTGACCGTCGCGCTGCCCGCGACGCGGCGGATGAGGTCGAGTACGGCATCCCCACCCGGCGGCAGGAATGCCGCGATCGACCCGGTGTGCACGGCGTCCACCGGAGGGACCGGAACGTCTTCCGGAAGTCGCCAGTCGAGATCGAAGTCGTAGCTGGCCACCCCGGTGGAATCGAGGCGGGCGGTGGCCGTGGACGTCCGGTCCGGGGTGCGTGACCCGGGCAGCAACCGGACCCCGGAGGCCGCCAGGTGGGTGCGGACGGTTTCGCCCCGCCGGTCCGTGCCGAGCCTGGTGAGCAGATGCGGATGGTGCCCGAGACGGGCCAGGCCGAGGGCGACGTTCGCCGGGCTTCCCCCGGGATGTTCGGTGGTCGGCACCCCGTCCTGCTCGACGATGTCGACGAGGGCCTCACCCACGATCAGGAAGTCGCCCATCCCGTCCCTTCCGTCCAGACTTTCGTGGTGTCCGGTCGTCGTTTTCCGGTCGTCGTTGCGCGGGGTCGTTGCGCGGGGTCGATGTTAGGCCTTCGGGCCGGACCCGGTCGGCGGAGCCTTCGGGACGGACCCGGTCGGCGGATCCCGCGGCGCAGGGGCCACCATGGTGGGGTGAGTTCCGTCGAGGTCGTCGCTCCCGTGGCCGCCACCCCCGGTCGGCGACGTCGCCTGTCGCCGGGGCTACTCGGCCGGACCTTCGCCGTCGTGGTC
>JARRQM010000306.1:0-8189 GCA_037381765.1 Kineosporiaceae bacterium | reverse complement strand
GAGTTCCGGGACCGCCCGGACCGGCCACCGACCCGACGGGCGTGCCCGATCCAGTCGGCGAGACTCTCCCGCAGCCCTTCGGCATTGCCCTCAGACAGGTCGATCTCGTAGCTCACGCCATCGAGAGCGAAACTGACCGTCTCGTCAGCTTCCCCGCCGTCGATGTCGTCGATCAGAATAACTTGGGTTTTCTGCACCATGATGTTGCTCCTCGTGCCAGCCGAATGACATGGCAACACTAGTTTCGGTACGCCAAGAAATCAATTCGGAAACACAGGGTACCGGGACAACCACTCGTCCGGCGGATTGCGACGCCCAATACCCGGGCCCGATCACCGTCATTCGGATCTTCCCAGCCGCGGGAGACAGATCCGTGGGCAATACCGGGCGCCCCCAGGATCGGCCCGGAGAACGACGACGGGATCGCCGTGGATCGCCCGGGGATCGCCCTCCGGCATCCCCGGGATCGACTCCCGGATCGACGATGGGATCGGTTGCGGGATCCCCTGCCGGATCGACGCCGGGAACTGCTGCGGGATCGGCCGACTGAATAGCGGACAAACGGTTCCCGATTTTCCGGTTCACCCGGTGCCGGACGCACCCTCCGGGCCGGGTTCCGGGATCCCGTCCCGTTCATACCGGGCCTGCGCCGCACGCTCCCGACGGTCGGATTCGACGACCGCGCGAATCGCGAACCAGAAAACGGCGAACGCCCCCACCGAGGGGAGGATCGCGAAGAGGACGGCCACCCCCGAAGGGTACGACCCGGCCCGAGGTCCAGCACGGTGGGACCAGAACCGGCCCCGGGACCGGCCCCACCACCAGACCCGCTCAGTCAGGCTTGACCAGCGGGAACAGCACGGTCTCTCGAATCCCCAACCCGGTCAGCGCCATGAGCAGGCGGTCCAACCCCATCCCCATCCCACCCGACGGCGGCATACCGTGTTCCATCGCCCGCAGGAAGTCCTCGTCCAACCGCATCGCCTCGACGTCGCCCCGGGCGGCGAGCTGGGCCTGCTGAACGAACCGCTCCCGTTGGACGACCGGATCGACGAGTTCGGAATAGGCCGTGGCGAGTTCGAACCCGCGGACGTAGAGATCCCATTTCTCGGTGAGCCCCGGGGTCTCCCGGTGCGCCCGGGTCAGCGGCGCCGTCTCCTCCGGATAGTCCCGGACGAATGTCGGGGCGTACAGACCCGGCGCGACGAGTGCCTCGAAAAGCTCCTCGGCGAGCTTCCCCGGGCCGTAGTGCGGCAACACCGGGACGTCATGCCGGTCGGCGAGCACGGTCAGCCGGTCCATCGGGGTGTCGACGGTGACTTCCTCGCCGAGCGCCGAGGACAGCGACCCGTACACGGTGATCTCCGTCCACTCCCCGCCGACGTCGTAGTCGCTCCCGTCGGCGAGGGTGACGACCGTGGATCCGGCGAGGGCTCGGGCGGCCTCCTGGACGAGGGTCCGGGTGAGTTCCGCCATGGTGTCGTAGGACCCGTAGGCCTGGTAGGCCTCCACCATGGCGAACTCGGGGGCGTGCGAGGAGTCCGCACCCTCGTTGCGGAAGTTCCGGTTGATCTCGAAAACCCGCTCGATCCCGCCGACCACGGCCCTTTTCAGGAACAGTTCCGGGGCGATCCGCAGGTAGAGGTCCAGGTCGAAGGCGTTCATGTGGGTGATGAACGGCCGGGCCGCCGCACCCCCGTGCAGCACCTGCAGCATCGGGGTCTCCACCTCGATGAAGTCCCGCGCATGCAGGGCCTCGCGCAGGGCCCGGACCACCGCGGCCCGACCACGGACGACGTCCCGGGCCGCCGGCCGCACGACGAGGTCGACGTAGCGCTGCCGGACCCGCGTCTCCTCGGACAGTTCCCGGTGCAGCACCGGCAGCGGGCGCAGCGCCTTGGCCGCCATCGACCAGGTGTGCGCCATCACCGACAGCTCGCCGCGTTTGGAAGAGACGACCTCCCCGCGCACGAACACGTGGTCGCCGAGGTCGACGTCGGCCTTCCAGTCAGCGAGTACCTGCGCGCCGACCTCGGCCAGGGAAACCATCACCTGCAACCGGGTGCCGTCACCGGACTGCAGTGCGGCGAAGCAGAGCTTGCCGGTGTTCCGGACGAACATCACCCGCCCGGCCACGCCGACGACGACACCGGAACCGGCGCCGGTGTCGAGGTGCCCGAAGGCGGCACGGACCTCAGCGAGGGTGTGCGTCACCGGAACCTGCACGGGGTACGGTTCGCGCCCGCCGTCGAGCAGCCGTTGCCGCTTCTCCCGCCGCACCCGCAGCTGCTCCGGCAGGTCGTCATAGTCGGGATCGGGGCCGGGCCCTCCGGCGTCGTCGCTCACGGCGCAAGGCTATCCGGGCTGGGTATGCCCTCCCCGGGCGGCCCGCGGGTACTCCGCGCCCGACAGGTGGACCGCGCCGGGTGCGGATCCACGGGACACGCCCTACCGTGGATCACACGGGATCCGGGTCAACGCGCCCGGCGCCCACCGTGCCGAGGCCGGTGGGCGGCATCCGCTCCATCCCGTCCGGAGGTGCCGGGTGCCCACGACCCGTCCCTGTTGCCGGGAACCGACCTGTACGGCCGGCACCTCGGCCACCCCGAAGGTGTTGACGGCGTGTACCGGCTCCGGTCGGGCCCCGCGGACCGGGGGGCGCCCCCGGCCTTCACCCGAACCTGGCTGCGGACCAGGATCGACGACATCGACGTCGTACATGTGCACGGGCTGCCGGCCGGAACCACCCCGCAGGAGGTCGCCGACTGCGTGTCCTGGGTGCACGACGCGGGTCGCCCGCTCGTGGTCACCGCCTACCACCTGGACGATCCGACCGGACGCGACCCGGCCCGGTACGCCGCCGCCCTCGACGTGCTCATACCCCGGGCCGATGCCGTACTCACGCTCACGGCCCCGGCCGCCGAGGAACTGGAGCAGCGGTGGGGGGTCCAGGCGATGGTCACCCCGCATCCGCATGCCGTGGACTTCGCCGGGATGCGCCGGGAACGGCCCCCGCCGCCGCCCGGTCGTCTCCTCGTCGGCGTCGACCTGGCCCGGCTGGACGTCCCGGTCGATCCGGTACTGCTGGTCGACGCACTCACCCGAGCGGTGTCCGAGGTTCCCGGGGCCCGGCTGGTCGTCGACCTGAACGAGGCCATCCTCAACCCGGATATCCCCGGGGACCGGCTGGGTATGGCCCGGGAACTGGAACGTCGGGTCCGGTCCCGCGGGGCCGTGCTGCGGGTCCACCGCCCGTTCACCGAACCTC
This sequence comes from Kineosporiaceae bacterium, assembly GCA_037381765.1. Classification (GTDB taxonomy): domain Bacteria; phylum Actinomycetota; class Actinomycetes; order Actinomycetales; family Kineosporiaceae; genus JARRQM01. The sequence continues at coordinate 4,921 of JARRQM010000306.1, read as the reverse complement.
AGCAGTGGGGTCGCCTGCACGAACTCGACGTGTCGGTGCTGCCGGGCTTGTTCGGGTCGCACTCGCCGTGGCCGGAGGCATGTGCCGACCTCGGCACCCACGCGGTGCTCCCGGCCGGCAGCCACGCCTCGGCCCAGCAACCCGGGCCGGTCTTCGACGCGGACGCGGACGGGGACAACCTCACCGAATCGTTGGCCGCCGCCCTCCTGGACGCCGCGGGGACCGGTCCACGCCGGCGCAGTGACCCCGCGCAGCGGTGGGATCAGCGGGTCGCCGGAGCGGAGACCCTACGCCGGCTGTACGAGCACCTAGGCGAGACCTCAACGAGATAGCCACCCCGGCGACCGGGGCCATCAGCCACTGCCCCGGCTACCGGGGCCATCAAACACGACCCCGGTACTCCGCGGGGTCGTCGGGGAACGGGGCGCCCGGTCACCCGGTGACGGCGGTGTCCCTGCTCGGGGTGTCCCTGCCCGGAGTGTCCCGCCCCACGGTGAGCAGGGCGTTGTCGATGAGCCGGGTGGTGCCGACCCGTGCGGCGATGGCGAGCAGCCCCTCGCCGCGGTACCACTCGGGCACGTCCTGCAGTGTCTGCGGGTGCACGAGCACGAGGTAGTCGACGAGGCACAACGGTTCGGCCACACACACCTCGCGGGCGGCCCGGCGGATCGCGCTGGCTCCCTCGGCAGCGGCCCGTTCCCCTGCGGCGAGGGCCCGTGGCAGGGTGAGCGCCACCTCCCGGTCCAGGGCGGTGAGGTAGGTGTTGCGGCTACTCATCGCGAGCCCGTCGGGTTCCCGCACGGTCGGCACCCAGACGACGGTGCAACCGAGGTCGAGGTCGCGGGCCATCCGCCGGATGAGGAGCAGCTGCTGGGCGTCCTTCCGCCCGAAGTAGGCGAGCCGCGGGCGGGTCAGGTGGAGCAGTTTCATCACGACGGTGAGTACCCCGTCGAAGTGTCCGGGGCGACTGGCACCTTCCAGGACGTCACCGAGCCGGCCGGCGCTCACCCGTATCCCGGGGTCGCCGTCCGGGTAGACGACATCCGGTGCGGGAGCGAAGACGAGGTCAACCCCTTCGCGGTGGCATAGCCGCAGATCGTCGTCAATGGTGCGGGGATACTTGGCGAGGTCCTCGTTCGGGCCGAACTGCAGCGGGTTCAAGAAGATCGTCACGATGACGTGGTCGGCCTCGGTCCGGGCGCGCCGGACCAGGGCGGCATGCCCTTCGTGTAACGCCCCCATGGTCATCACCACGGCGACGGTGCCGGACAGCGCCGACCGTGCCGCGTCCAGTTCGGCCCGGGTGCGTGCCACCACGGGCAGAGACCCTGCCGGATCGTCCGGCCCGCCGAGAACCCGGTTCACCGCCGTCACTCCCACCTCCTGGACCGTCCCGGCGCCCGCGCCGGGGGCGGGGGGCGGGGACCCCGACCCGACAGGGCGCCACGCTACCAGAGTCGGGTCCGGGTCCGCCCTCAGGTCCGGGGCTGGGGCCGGGTCCGGGGCTAGGGCTGGGGCCGGGGCTGGGGCTGGGGCCGTCCCTGGGTTCGGCGAGGACGGCGAGTAGGGCCTCGGCCGCGTCGGCGCGCAGGCGTCCCGCGGCGAGCGCCCGGTCGGCGGTGGCCCGGGCGAGGGCCCGGTAACTGCCGGGGACGTCCGGGGTTCCGCCTTCTTGTAGCGCGGTCAGGTGTGCGGCGACGGTTCCCGCATCGCCCCGGGACACCGGGCCGGTGAGGGCGTCGTCCCCGTGCCGCAGGGCGTTGTCGAGGGCGGCGGACAGGAGCGGGCCGAGTACCCGGTCGGCCGGCTCCACCCCGGCGGCCCGGAGCAGTTCCAAGGACTGGGCGACGACCGTGGCGAGGTGGTTGGCGCCGTGCGCGAGGGCCGCGTGGTACAGCGGACGGTCCTGTTCCTCGACGAGGACGGGTTCGGCCCCCATCTCGACGACGAGGGCTTGAGCGATGGGCAGAACGGGGGCGGGGGCGCTGATCCCGAAGCAGGCGTCGGTGAGCCGGACGAGGTCGAGACTCGTTCCGGTGAACGTCATCGCCGGGTGCAGGGCCAGCGGGATCGCCCCGGCGCGGACGACGGGTTCGAGGACCCGCCAGCCGTGCCGCCCGCTGGTGTGCACGACGAGTTGTCCGGTCTGCCATGCCCCGGTGGCGGCGAGCCCGGCGACGAGGTCGGGCAGGACGTCATCGGGGACGGCGAGCAGAACGAGTTCACTACGCTCGACGACGTCGGGGATGTCGAGTACGGGGACGCCGGGGAGCAGCGCATCGACGCGGTCCAGGCTGGCCCGGGAGACTGCGGAGGCCCCGACGACGGCGTGCCCGGCGGCGCGCAGGGCACTGCCGAGGACTGCTCCGACCCGGCCGGCACCGACGACGCCGACACCGAGCCGGCCCGGTGCGCGTCCCGGTTCTCGGGGTTCGGGGGTGTGGTCGACGGGGCCCATCGCGGCGAGGCTACCGCTCCGGTGTTCTGGCGTTGCCGCGCTGTTGCTCTGACGTTGCCGTACCGGTGTTCTGGCGTCGTCGCGCCGGTGCCCCCGCGATACCGTCCCCGTTCCGGGCTTGTGTCCCACTAGTCTGCCTGCCGTGGGCCGCTACGACCGCATCGCCGAGCTCGCCGACCTCAACACGACAGGTCCGGCCCCGCTGGAGGTGGCCGACCTCGCCGCCGGGTACGGGCGGCTGACCCGGACCGTCCTCGCCCGGTCCCGTGGTCCGGTACGGGTGCATGCCTTGGACACCGCCTGCACCCTTGATGACGACGTGCTGCACGATGAGCGGGTCCGGTCGGTGGTCGCCGATCCGGATGCTGCGATGCCGTTCCGGGACGCTTCCCTGGACCGGGTGCTGTCGGTGAACGTCGCCGAGCACTTGCCGGAGGCCAGGGAACACGTCGCCGACTGTTTCCGGGTGCTGCGCCCGGGGGGTCTGCTCGTTCTCGCTCACTCCGACTGGGATACCGCCCTGTTCACCAGCGAGAACGACACACTGACCCGTCGTCTGGTGGACCGGTTCGTCGCGGCGTTCCCGCACTGGGCCGAACGCGCGGACGGGTTCATGGGCCGCAAGTTACTCGGGCTGGCCGACGCTGCCCCGTTCACCGTGCAGGGGGTGGAGACCTGGGCGGACTGCCACCGCCGGTTCGATGTGGAATCGGTGGCATGGAAAGTGGCCCGGGGGGTGGTCGCCGCAGCGGCGGATGACACGGAACTCGCCACTGCGTCCGCGGAGTGGTTCCGCGGGTTGCAGCGGCTCGCGGGCGAGGGCCGTTTCCTGTTCACCGTCACTGACGTCGCGGTGGTCCTGCGCCGTCCCCCGGAGCAGGGGTGACCGTGCCGGAAGGGGGTCCCTGGGGTGGGGGTCCCTGGGGTAGGGGTCCCCGGGACGGGGGTCCCCGGGACGGGGGCTCCCCGAAGGGGGACGACCCGGCCGGGAGCCCGCCGTATCGGCCATGGCCGGACGCGTGGGCGGAATCCTTGTACGGGCAGGGCGGGTTCTACCGGCGCACCGAGGGGCCGGCGGGGCATTTCCGCACCGCCAGCCATGCCTCGCCGCTGCTCCTCGCGTCGGCGCTGGCCCGGCTCGCCGCAGCCGCGGGATGTACCGGGATCGTCGATATCGGTGCGGGGCGCGGGGAGCTCCTCGCAGCGCTGGATCAGCTGACCACCGCAACGACCCCAGAGGTCCCGGCGACCCCGACGTCGACGGCCAGCCCCGCGTCCATGACCAACCCCGCGTCCACGCCCAGCCCCGCGTCCACGCCCACCACGACTGCCATGGGGAGTTTCCCGACCGGCTTCCTGGGGGGTGTCCTGGATGGTGTTCCGGCAAGCGGATTGCGATTACACGGGGTGGACGTGGTGGACCGTCCAGCCGGGTTGCCGGACAGGATCGGTTGGTCGGCTGGGTTGGACAAGCTCGCCGAGTTGGCCGGGGACAGTCCGCTGAGCGGGTCTCTGGTCATTGCCTGGGAGTTGCTCGATGTCGTTCCCTGCCCGGTGGTCGAGGTCGACGATGCGGGGACGGCGCGGGTCGTTCTCGTCGACCCGTTCGGCCGGGAACGACACGGTTCGGGGTTGTCTCCGGCCGAACGGGACTGGTGCACCCGGTGGTGGCCGTTGGACGGGGCTGAACCGGGTACCCGGGCCGAGATCGGATTGTCCAGGGACCGGTTGTGGGCCGAGCTCGTGTCGAGAGTTGCGGACACCCCGGACGGCGGGCTGTTGCTCGCCGTGGACTACGCGCATTCCCGTGGCGAACGCCCGGTACGGGGCAGTCTCACCGGGTTCCGCGAGGGACGGCAGGTCCCCCCGCGTCCAGACGGCCGCGGGGACATCACCGCACATGTCGCCCTTGATGCCGTGGCAGTGGCGGGGGCCGAGGCTGCTTCGACCGCAGGTGAGGTACCGGGAACGACGGAGCCGTTCCTCGTCACCCAACGCGAGGCACTACGTCGTCTCGGACTCGCCGACGGAACCGGTCCGCATCTGGGTCGTCTGGGACCCGCCGACGGAACCGGTCCGCATCTGACGTCCGTTCCCGGTTCGGCCGCGCAGATTCTTGCCGCGCTGCAATACCGCTCGCAGATTGCCGAGTTGCTCGATCCGGGGGGACTCGGAGGTTTCAGCTGGCTCCTGCAACCCGTTGGACGGTCCGTTCCCCCGCTCCTCACCGAACGGGAGCCGCTCCCTACCGGACCGCAGCCGCCTTCTGTCTGACCACAACCGCCCCCGCCTGACTGCAACTGCCCAACCTGACCGCAACAACTTTTGTCTAACGGCAACCGTCCCCCACCTAACCGCAACCGCCCTCCGCCTGGCTGCAACCGCCCCCGTCTAACCACAACCACCCCCGCCTGGCTGCAACCGCCCCCCATCTAGCCGCAACCACCCCAGCCGAACCGAAAC
>JARRQM010000305.1:0-3481 GCA_037381765.1 Kineosporiaceae bacterium | reverse complement strand
CCGGTTCCGGGAACCCGACCAGTTCCGGGACCGGCCCGGGTACCGGACGTATCGCCTACCAGGGCGAGCCCGGGGCGAACTCCGACGACGCCTGCCGTCTCGTTCACCCCGAACTCGAATCCCTGCCGTGCCCGAGCTTCGAGGACGCCTTCGAAGCCGTCGAGACCGGGATCGCCGACCTGGCGATGATCCCGGTGGAGAATTCCCTCGCCGGTCGGGTGGCCGACATCCACCACCTGCTGCCGGTGTCCGGGCTGCACATCATCGGCGAGCACTTCCAGTCCATCCACTTCCACCTGCTGGCCGTCCCCGGGGCGGACCTCACCAAGATCCGCACGGTTCGCAGTCACCCGCAGGCCCTGTTCCAATGTCGCCGGACGATCCGCGAGAACGGCTGGGCTCCGATCATCGCCGACGACACGGCGGGGGCGGCCCGCGAGGTGGCGGAATCCGGCGACCCGACGGTGGCGGCGCTCGCCCCGAGGTTCGCCGCCGACCTGTACGGGCTCGACGTCCTCGCCTCCGAGGTCGAGGACGAGCACAACAACACGACCCGGTTCCTCGTCCTGGCCCGGGACGCGGTCGAACCCCCGGTTGACGACACCCCGATGATCACCTCGTTCGTCTTCCGGGTGCGCAACGTTCCCGCAGCGCTGTACAAGGCGATGGGTGGCTTCGCGACGAACGGCGTCAACATGACGAAGTTGGAGAGCTACCAGATCGGTGGCACGTTCTTCGCCACCCAGTTCTACGCCGATATCGAGGGGCATCCGAAGCAGGCCTCGGTCGCGCTCGCACTGGAGGAACTCGCGTTCTTCTCGGTGCACCTGCGGGTGCTCGGAACCTACCCGGCGCACCCGTTCCGCGCGCAGATCGCCGAACCCGCAGCGAACCGGGAGCTCCGCCCGAACCCCGCACCCTGACCCTGCCGGCCTGGTGCCGCCGGGCTGACCCTGCTGCCCTGGTGCCGCCGGGCTGACCCTGCTGCCCTGACCCTGCCGGGCTGGTCAGGTGAGCCGGCTCCGGCCGGGCGCGGCGGGGAGCCCGGTGTCCTCACCTCCTCTTCTCCGCGGTGCCGGGGCCCGCGGAGCGGTCCTTCCCGGTTCCGTGCCGGAAGAACGCGTCGGTGCGGACGGTGAACTCCTCGTCCAACCGGTACAGCCGGGGGTAGACACCCCGCCAGCGGGCCGTGCGGTCGAGGATCCGGACGAAACCGTCGTGCAACCGGACCACGTCGGCCCGGGACATCACCGGGGTGCTCACCACCTCCACCCGCCCGGGGTGGGCGACGAGCACGGCGGTCCGCTCCCCGATCGTGTCGCGCACGTCGGCCAGGGAACGCTGATAGGCGAGTACGTCGGTGCCCGGTCCGACCGCATAGGCGCCGCCGGGGTAGAGCAGGTCGCCGGCGAACAGCTGGTCGCGTTCGTCGTCGTACAGGGCCATCCCGTCCGGGGTGTGCCCGGGCAGGTGCCGGACGGTGAGCCGGCGACCGCCGAGGTCGAGGGTCCCTCCCGGGGGCAGCCATCGGGTCACCCGTACCGGATGGGCCGGGATCCGCTCGAAGGCTCCCAGGTGCAGGGCCGGCGGCGGGTGCAGCAAACCGTCCCGGACCGCCTCCCGGAGCACCGGGACGTCGAGGAGCGCGACATCGGTGAAGCGGTGCAGGTGACCGACGTGGTCGTAGTGCAGGTGCGAGGCGGTCACCGTGACCGGGAGGTCGGTGAGCGCGGTGACCACGGGCAGCATGTCCCGCAGTCCGGGGCCGCTGTCGAAGAGCACGGCGCGTTCGGTGCCGAGGATCAGGTAGCTGTGGTTCTGCTGGAAGTAGCGGGGCTCCCCGATGGCGACGGTGTGCTCGTCGAGGTACTCGTAGGTGAAGTAGTCGTCGAACCAGGTGACTCCGGGGCCGATGGCCGAGTCCGGCCGGATGATGACCTTGGGCACCCACCGATGTCCCAGGCGGAGGGTGAGCCACGGGCCCGCGGCAGCCACCCCCGCCGTGGCGGCGAGACCGAAAAGCAGCAAAACGACCAGAGCGGTGAGAGCTGGCAGCATCGTGGCAACCTAGGGTGCGGTCGGTGGCGAGGTAACGGACCCGTTCCCGGCCGGGCCTTCCGGGACGGTCGCGTCGTCCCGACCCTCCGGGGCTCTCCGGGCGGCCGGGTCTGTCGGGGCGGTCGAGGCGAGTTCCGTCGCCGCGTCCGGTAGCTGGCTGCCGCCCCGCCGGACGAAGAAGTCCCACAGCGCCCGGGTGGCCGGGGAGCTCGCCCGCCGCGCCATCCGGACGACGAGCCAGTGTCGGCGGATCGGCAGTCCGTCGACGTGCAGCACGCCGAGCCGGCCGTCGCGGACCTCGACGGCGACGGTGTGCGCGGAGATCAGGGCGAGCCCGAGACCGGCCATCACGGCCTGCTTGATCGTCTCGTTGGAGGCGATTTCCATCGAGGTCCGGGGCACCAGGTCGGCGGCGGTGAACAGGGCGTCCAGGTGCAGGCGGGTGCCCGAACCGTGTTCGCGGATGAGGAAGGTCTCCTCGGCGAGGTCGCGTACGGTCAGGCCGCGCCGGCCGAGCAGCGGGTGGTCGGGGGCGGCGATGAGCACGTACGGGTGTTCGCCGAAAACCTCCTGCTCGACGTCGAGGGCTCCGGGAGGCCGGCCCATCACCGCGAGATCGATTTCGTAGCCGGCGAGGCGGTTGAGTACCTCGTCGCGGTTGCCGACGGACAGGGTGACGGTGACCCCGGGATGGATGTGCTGGAAGGAGGCGTGTACCCGGGGGGCGACCTACTTCGACGTGCTCACCGCGCCGAGGCCGACCCGGCCGGTCCGCGCGGCGCGCAGGGAGCGCAGGGTGTCCTCGCCGAGCAGGAGTTCGGCCTCGATCCGGGTGAGGGTGTCGACGAGCGTGCGGCCGGCCTCGGTGGCACGCTGACCTCCTGGCCCGCGTTCCAGCAGGGGCAGTCCGACCGTATGTTCGAGGCGGCGCAGCTGCTGGGCGATGGCGGGTGCGGTGAGGTGGAGTTCCTCCGCCGCGGCGGCGAGGGAGCCGGATCGGGCGGTGGCGGCGAGGAAGCGCAGCTGGCGCAGCGTGACGTCCTTCATCCGCTTCAGGGTAAGGGTCCGAAGCAAAGTTTTTCTATCCCCAAACCGAAAGAACAGTGACTTCCCTTTTGGTGTGCACTGGGCCACACTTCTGACCCATGGCAGATCTGCAGGCAGGAACGGCCGTCACGCTGGATGCGGCGCTGGAGCGGTGGAGCGCGGGGAAGGCCGATCGGGCTCCGATCGCCGAGGTCATCGCCGCCCTGGCGAGTGCCGGGGCTCGCCTCGCCCGGATGGTCGCGGTGGCTCCGCTCACCGCCGGACCCACCGCGGACGGCCCCGGGACGAACGCCAGTGGCGACGAGCACTGGCCCCAGGGGTTCGGCCTCATTTTTGTCGAAACTGACAACCACATTGGCTGTCATGTTTATGGTGA
>JARRQM010000304.1:0-3495 GCA_037381765.1 Kineosporiaceae bacterium | reverse complement strand
GCCGGCCCCGCCCGGCGAGGTAGCGCAGGGCGGTGACCACCCGGGCATTCGACCGGCCGGTGAGCACGTAGTGGATCTGCGGGTCGAGGGCCTTGAGGTCGAGGACGACACCGTCACAGACCTCGGTGAGCCTGGCCCATACCTCGACCGGGGCGTCGCCGTTGCTGTCCAGCAGCCGGTGCAGTCCGGCCGTGGCCGGCCGGGCGGCGAGTTCGGTGAGCAGGGCGTGCGTGAACCCGGCCTGGACGGTGGGTTCACCGCCGGTCACGGTGACCCCGGACAGGAACGGCGCGGCGTCGGCGATGGGGTCGACGACCTCGGTGACTGTGCGCGGCGCGACGCGCGGCGGACGTTTCGGGATCGTCGCCGGGTTGTGGCAGGTGAGGCAGTCGAAACCGCAGCCCTGGAGGAACACGACGTAGCGGCTGCCGGGGCCGTCGACCGCGGAGAACGGGACGGTCCCGCGGACCCGGCCGCGGACCGGCCCGGAGCCGGTCACGGCCCGGTCGTCGTCGTGGCCGGGGCGAGGGATGCGGTCGTCGCGGGCGCTGCGGGGTCCGGGGTATCCGGGGCGTCCGGGGCGGTTTTCCGCACCCGATCGTCGAGGTGCTGGTTGATCGTCGCCTCCGCACCGAACAGGCTGCTGCCGTGCCGGACCGACCGTCCCGCGTGCACGTCGGCGACGTCGTCGACCCGGGTGAGGTACCCGGTGATCCGGACGAAACCGTTCCCGGTGACGTCGAAGGTGAAGTCGCGCATCCCCTCGGCGAAAGCCCCACGCAGCACGGTGATGACGGCGTCGGGGTTGTCCCGCACGGTCGGTTCGAACCGGAAGACGTCGCTGACCCCGGAGGCGAAGTGGGTGTGGTGCGGGGCGACCGCCCGGATGTGCCGGAACAGCGGCGGTTCCTGGCCGACCGGGACCCGGGCACCGGCGGTCACCCCGATATCCGAGCCGATCCCGGACTGGGCGTGCAGCAGCGCCCGGTTGCCGGTGGCCGGGCAGTGCGGCATCGGCTGGTCGGCGACGAGTTCGGCGGTGCGGGCGACGAGCCGGTGGACGAGGGCGTCGGCTTCGGCGTCCCGCCCGAACCGGGCCGGGGTCCCGGCCCGGCGCAGCAACTCTTCGGCGGCCTCGGCCGCCCCGTACAGGCCGAACATCGCGGTGAACCGGGACGGGTCGAGCAACCCCTCGCGGACCAGCCAGTCGTGGTCGAAGAACCCGGACTCCTCGACCAGGAAGCGGATCCGGGAGGCCATCAACTCGGCGGTGGCGGCGACATGGTCCGGCAGGGTGTCGGACAGGTAACTGTCCGGCCCGCCGGTGTGCGCGGCGACGCTCGCGGCGAGGTTGAGCCGGTTCAGGGTGTGCGCGCCGCCACCGCGGGGGAGGCTGTTGTAGCAGCTCACAACGCCGTAGTCGGGGCCGAGATCACGGACCATCATCGGGTGGTTGACGAAGTGCGGTTTGCCGTCCGCGCAGGCGGTGAGCACGGCCTCGCGGAGCAACGCGTCCGGGGTCCGCCCGGGGTCGACGCGCAAGGTGAGGTTGGGGACGATCTGCCGCAGCTCGCGGTCGACCCGGAGCGCGGCCCGGCCGATCCTGGTGTCCTCCGGGCCGAGATCGGCGTGCACGAAACCGTCCGGGAGCAGCCGGTCGACGAGCCGCCAGAAACGGCGCAGCCGGGCGTCCAACCCGTCGTCGGGCAGGCCGTCGGCATACGGTTCGAGCAGGGTGTCGAGGTCGCCGAGGTAGACCGGGTACCCGGTGATCGAGGGCACCGAACCGTAGACGGCGAGCAGCGTGGTGAGCGCGTCGTCGAGGTCCTCCGGGACCGGTAGTTCCAGCCGGGCGCTGCCGTTGTGGAGCACCAAGGCGTAGTCGGGCAGGAGATAGCGGGGCCGGTAAGGGGCGTTCCCCTCATCCATGTCGTGGATCACCCCGGCGTCCTGCAGCTGCCGGCAGTGCGCGCCCACCGGCGGCGGGTCGAGGAGGTTCTCCGCGATCCCGGCGAGTTCGTGCACCCGCTGCCGGTAGGTCAGCCCCGGGTCGGTGAGACACGCCCGCACCCGCGCGGTCGGGTCTGCGCTGGTCATGGCGGCACGGTATTTCGGTCGTGGCGGCGGGCCACGGGGTCCTTGGTCCCCGCCGTCCCGGCCCCGAATAGGGGATTATGCGACGGCATTTGGCGGATCTTCATAAAATGGGGGCGGGTCCTCTGTCGGATCCCGTGGTTACGGTTCGGCCAAGCCACCCGTCCCGGTCATGCCGTTCCCGGGGGTGAACGGCTAACCTCGGCCCAATCAACGTCGTGTCCGTCCCGGGCCGAAGGCCCCTTCCCGCGGAACGGCGCTACCTCGAACTAAGGAGAACCCTTGCGTCGGGTGATGAAAGCCGTCGCGGTGGCAGCCACCGCGTCGCTCGCGCTCGCTGCCTGCGGTGGCAGCAGCTCGGGCGGTTCCGGCGACGGTGCGGACGGTGCGGGCTCGCAGATCAAGGTCGGCATGGCCTACGACATCGGGGGCCGCGGCGACAAATCGTTCAACGACTCGGCCGCGACCGGTCTCGACAAGGCGGTCACCGAGTTCGGTGTGGAGAAGAAGGAACTCGAGTCGACCGCGGGTGAGTCGAACACCCAGAAGGAGGAGCGGCTGCGGCTGCTCGCCCAGGACGGGTACGACCCGGTGATCGCCGTCGGCTTCGCCTACGCCGAACCGCTGAAGAAGGTCGCCGAGGAGTTCCCGGACGTCCACTTCGCGATCATCGATGACAGCTCCTTCGAGGCCGCGAACGTCGCGAACCTCACCTTCGCCGAGAACGAGGGCTCCTACCTCGTCGGCGCGATCGCCGCGCAGGCGTCGAAGTCCGGGACGATCGGCTACATCGGCGGCGTGAACGTGCCGCTGCTGCAGAAGTTCCAGGCCGGTTACGAGGCCGGGGCCAAGGCCGTGAACCCGAACATCAAGGTCGTCTCCAAGTACCTGACCGAGCCGCCGGACTTCACCGGGTTCAATGACCCGGCCAAGGGCAAGACGGCCGCGCAGGGCCAGATCGACGCCGGCGCCGACGTCATCTACGCCGCCGCGGGCGGTTCCGGTACGGGCGCCTTCGAGGCCATCGCCGCCGCAGGTGAGGGGCACTGGGCTATCGGGGTCGACTCCGACCAGTACCAGTCCGCCGCGGCGAACGTGCAGAAGTACGTCCTCACGTCCATGCTCAAGCGGGTCGACGTTGCCGTCTACACCGAGATCAAGGCCTCCGTCGACGGCGAGCCGCTGAGCGGCGCGCACGTGTTCGACCTCAAGGCCGACGGCGTCGGTTACTCGACCTCGAACAGCGCCGTGCAGCCGTTCACCGCGAAGGCGGACGAGTACAAGGAGCAGATCATCTCCGGGTCGGTCACCGCGCCCACCGCGCCCGCCCCGTGATGAACCGGGCGGGGGCCCGCTGCTGAAGCGTGAGCCCGGGAGGGGGCGACCCCTCCCGGGCTCACG
>JARRQM010000303.1:0-3512 GCA_037381765.1 Kineosporiaceae bacterium | reverse complement strand
GATGACCGGGGGCGGGCTCGCCTTCGCCGGGGCCGGCCTGTTGCTCACCGCCCGGGTCGACGGCAGCAGCGACTGGACGGTGTTCCTCCCCGGATTCGTCGTCGCCGGGCTCGGTCTCGGCGTGACCGGTGCCGCGACCTCGGCGGGGGCGCTGGCCGCGGTCGAGGCGGACCGCGCGGGGATGGCGACCGGCGCGGTGAACACCCTGCGGCAGGTCGGGGTGGCTGCTGGGGTTGCCGGGCTCGGGGCGATCTTTCAGCGGGAAGCCACCGACCGGGCGGTTCCGCTACTTGACGCCGTGGCCGGGGCCGCCCCTGTCCCGGTAGGGACCGGGCAGCGGCTCGCCGAGGCTGTCGGTGCGGGCGCCGGGGTCCGGATCGCCGAGGCTGTCCCGGAACCCTTGCGGGCCGGGGTGGCTGAGGCCGCACGTATCGCCTCGGCGGAAAGCCTGTCCTGGATCTTGCTGCTCGGCGGGGGATTCGCGCTCGTCGCCGCCGTGCTCGCCGGTGCCCTGGTGGCCTGGCAACGTTCCGCGGCGGGCGGCTGAACCGGGCCGGTGCCACCGGTGCGGCAGGGGTATGCACCGGTGGCGGTCGGCACCCGGGCCGGCATCTCGTTAGACTGGGGTGTCAGCTCGACAAGGGGGTGAAAGGTCTCGACGTCGGACGTCGATCCAGGAGAAGCGGGCCGAGGAGGCGACGTGATCTCGCGAACCATCGTCGCAGGCGAATAACTGCCAACACTGCTAAGTCCGATCTCGCTCTCGCTGCCTGAGCGAGGCTGAGATCCGTCAGCCCGGGAGCGCCTCCGGCCCGGTAACTGGCGTCGACTAGGAGGCCAATGGCCGTTCTTCCGGTCACGGGAAGGGCGGCGACACCCACAGTGACTGAGCCCGGCTCGGCGACTCGCCTGCGTGATCGCCGGGGCTGAGAAAGGCCACAGCAGGCTGCGCCCGGAGAAGGACTGGTTCCCGGCTGGCGGACGCGGGTTCGATTCCCGCCACCTCCACCACCGAACGCCCAGGTCGTTGACCTGGGCGTTCGCCGTTTGGGATGGGTGCGTGTGGCGGTGCTCAGGTGGTCGCGGGGTGTGCGTGACTGACGGACGCAGCGACAGGTGGCGTTCGGCTACCCGCCCAACACCGGTGGTCCGGTCATGTTCGGTAGGCGTCGCGACGGTGGGCGACGGCCTGGACCGTGACACGCTTGGCGTCGTCGTCGATGAGGTACAGGATCCGTCATTCGCGCATCACCCGGGCTGACCGGACCCCCAAGAGTGGCGCGTCGAGTTCCTCGCCGACGCGATGCGGGCTGGGCGAAGCGGATGAGAAGGCCGGAATCGGACGGGGAATCGGTCAGGGGGCCCTCCGCCGGACGGTCGGTTCGGGCGAATAGCCAGGTCGGCGCCGTGCAGAGGGTGCGCGTAGGCGGTCAATACCTCCACCGGACGTGTACCCGGACGAGTACCCCGAATGGGGTCTGACCTGCACCTTTGCCAGAGCCTCTTGACGGCCCGGTCAGAGGCGCTCGACGCGATCGGCCTGCGGGCCACGGTCGCTCTGGCGTACGGCGTAGCGAACCCGATCGCCCTGCTGAAGGGGATCGACACCGGCAACGACCGAGATGTGCACGAACAGGTCCGCCCCTCCGGCGTCCGGAGTGATGAAGCCGAACCCGCGCTCGGCGTCGAACCGCGCGACGACGCCCTGTCCGGCACGGGCCGGCCGGTCCGCCGTCCGCGGGTGCCGACCAGCCGGGTCGCGCCGACCAGCCGGGTCGCGCCGGGAGGCCGGGTCGCGCCGGCCGGACGGTTCGCGCCGGGAGGCCGGGGACCTGCCGGCGCCTGCGGCGCCCCGGACCAGGTGCACGTTCTGGGCCTGCGGGCCGCGGTCGCCGTGGACCACCTCGTAGGCGACACGGTCGCCCTCCGCCAGCGAGGTCATCCCCTCGCCCAGGGTCCGGGCATGGACGAAAACGTCGTCACCACCGGAGTCGGGGGTGACGAACCCGAAGCCCTTGGCCTCGTCGTACCAGGTGACGGTGCCATCGGCACCGTCACCGGAGGCCGGGTTGCCGACGTCGGAGGCCAGCGGCAACAGGTGCTCGGCCTGGGGGCCGCGTTCGCCTTCGACGACGAGGAAGGCGACCCGCTGCCCCTCGCTGATGACGCCACCGGTGACGATGGCGGAGCTGTGCACGAAGAGTTGCGGCCCGCCGCTGTCGGGGGCGACGAAACCGTAGCCCTTGCTCGGCTCGTACCAGACGACCGTGCCGAGGAGGCCGAGTGCGGAGTCCGCAGCCGACTCGCTGGTCACCTGGACGCGAAGCGCCTGCGGGCCGCGGTCCCCCGCACAGAACTCGAACTCGCCGGCCTGGCCCTCGCGCAGGAGATTCGGAACACCGGACGCGGCTATCTCTGAGTCGTGGACGAAGAGGTCCTCACTGCCGTCGTCGGGGGCCAGGAACCCGAAGCCCCGGTCGGGGTCGAACCAGCGGACGACTGCAGAAGGCACTGAAGGCTCCAGGGGAGGACGCGGGTGAGGTCCCGGCCTCGCGTCGACACGATGACCGACTCCGGCCCGGCACCCCAGATGTTACTGGTCGGGATGTGCCGCGCCAGCAGCCCGTGCCCCCGCGGGATCCGCCGGGTCCGGACCGGGACCGGGAACGCAGCGTGGCGTGACGGTTTCCCGCCACGCCACGCTCCCCTCCGAGGTCAGTCCAAGGTGAACCCTTGCACCAAGGACCGCAGCCGGGCGCTGTGCGAGGCCACCGTGTCCGCCGCCTCGTTCGCCCGGGTCGCGGCGTCGGAGGTGACATGGGTCGACTGGACCAGGGATCCCACACTGTCGGCGATCCCCTGAACCCCGGCGGCCGCGCGGGTAACGCTCTGGCTGATCTCCGAGGTCGTCGCGGTCTGTTCCTCCACCGCGGAGGCGATCGTCGTCTGGAACTCGTTGACCTGGTTGATCACCGAACCGATTCCTTCGATCGCGCCGACCGCGGTGGACGCCTCGGTCTGGATGGCTTCGATCCGCTGCGAGATGTCCTCGGTGGCGGTCGCCGTCTGGTGGGCGAGGTCCTTGACCTCCCCGGCGACAACCGCGAACCCCTTGCCCATCTCCCCGGCCCGGGCTGCCTCGATGGTGGCGTTGAGCGCGAGCAGGTTCGTCTGCTCGGCGATGCTTGAGATGAGTTGCACCACCTCGCCGATCTGGGCCGAGGTGTCGCCGAGCCGCTCCACCTGGGCGTTCGTTTCGGTCGCCCGATCCACGGCGCGGGTACCTTCCCGGGCCGCCTCGGAAGCGTTCGAGGCGATCTCCTGGATCGAGGCGTTCATCTCCTCCGAACCGGCGGCCGCACTGTCCACGTTGTGCGAGACCTCCTCCGCGGCCTGCGCGACGGTCTCGGCCTGTTCTGCGGCTGTCTGCGCGGCCCCGGTCATCACGGCGCCGGCCTCCTGCACCGAGGACACCGTGGCCATGAGTTCGTCGGCGGTGCCGATCACCCCCT
>JARRQM010000302.1:0-5502 GCA_037381765.1 Kineosporiaceae bacterium | reverse complement strand
TCCCAAACCGGCCCGGATGCTCGGGCCTCCACAGGAACTCCATCTGTCCTGCGCGGGATGTCCGCGCCACCACGGAAACGTGGCTGACCGGTGCCGGAACGTCCGGCACCGCCCGGCGGGGGCGGGACGGCACGAATCCGGACACGGCGGTGGAAGGCATGGGCCGACAGGCGAGTTTCGTCGCGAACCCCCCGGGCGGACCGGGAACGGAACCAGGGGCTGCCCCGGGGAAGGACCCGGGAACTGCCTGCGGGGCGGACCCCGGACTCCCGGAGTTCCCCGGCGGGACCGTACCCCGCCGGACCGCGCGCTGGGGCCGTTCCCTGCGCTGGGTGCGGCACGGTACGCAGGCCCTGATCGCCGGCTTCATCGTCTGGCAGGTCGTCGGACACGTCACCCAGGGGCGCCCCTCGGCGGAAGGGCTGTGCCCGTTCGGCGGGTTCGAGACCCTGTGGACCTGGGTGACGACCGGACGCACCGTCTCGCACACCCACCCGGCCAACCTCGTCCTCGGCCTGGCCGTCGTCACGCTCGCACTCATCGGCCGCGGCTTCTTCTGCGGGTGGCTGTGCCCGCTCGGGGCGATCCAGGGCGGGATCCACCGGGCGGCCACCGGTGTCGTCGACCGGATCCCGCCGCTGCGCCGACTGCGCCGGACGTTCGGCCGCAGCACCGTCGCCCGCTGGGGGCACCGCCTCGACCGGGTACTGCGGTGGGGACGGTGGGCCATGCTCGGTTGGGCGCTGATCGGCGCCGGACTCACCGGGACGATGGTCTTCCGGGACGTCGACCCGTGGATCGCCCTGCTGTCCGTCGTCGAGTTCGAGTTCAGCCTCGCCTTCACCGTCCTGCTCGCCACCCTCGTCCTGTCCCTGTTCGTGCACCGGCCGTTCTGCCGGTACGCCTGCCCGCTCGGTGCCGTACAGGGCGTACTCGGCCGCCTCGCCCCGGTCTCGGTGGAACGGGACGCCGCCTCCTGTCTCGGCTGCGACCTGTGTACCCAGGCCTGTCCGGTGGGAATCCCGGTACACATCCGGTCCCGGGTCACCGACACGTCCTGCCTCGGCTGCCTCGAATGCGTGGCCGCCTGCCCGAGCGTGCCCGCCCTCGGGGTGAGCCTCGCCCTGCCCCTGCCGAACGGGAAAGGAACCCGGTGATGATCACCCTGCCCCGGCGCCGTACGCGCACCCCCGCCGCACTGCGGCTGTCCCCGAACCGGCACCCCGAACCGACCCGGACCCGGACCCGCACCCTGCACGTCGGCGTCGCCGTCTACGCGGCGGTCCTCCTCCTGCTCCCGGCGCTGGTGGTTGGTGCGGCGATGGCGACCGGCCGGTGGTCGACCACGGGCCGGTCCCCGGTGGCGGGCGGTGGGGCCGGCTCCGAGACCGGCGGGTCCGGTGACGGCACCGGGCAGGGGCAGGGCGGCGGCCAGGCGCCCGTCGTCCCCGACGACGTCAAGGGGTGGACCACGGTGCAGCAGATCCTCGACGCATTTCCCGAGGTCGACCGCGCGGCCCTGCTCGCCGAACTCGGGGCCCCCGCGGACACCCCGGGGGACACCCCGGTGAAGGAACTCGCCGAGGTCGGCGGAGTCGACGTGCCCACCCTGCGGGACTGGCTGGCCGCACAGACCGGGTGAGCGGCAGCGGGCCGGCGGCGGGGCAGCCGTGAGCGGCGGCACATCCGCCGGACGTTGACCCGGGGCTCCGGCCGTGAGGTGATGCCGTCCGGACGGAACGTGGCGAGCCATCCGGACGGAGGCGGCGACATGCGCGAGGTACTTCCGGAACTACTCGGCTGGTGGCGTGACGGGCACCCGGTCGGGCTGGCCACCGTCGTCGCCACCTGGCGGTCGGCCCCCCGCCCGGCCGGGGCGGCCATGCTGCTGGGACCCGGTGGGGACGTCGTCGGCAGCGTGTCCGGGGGCTGTGTCGAGGGTGCCGTGCACGAACTGTCCGAACAGGTCCTCGCCACGGGGACGGCGGTGCTGCACCGGTACGGGGTGAGCGACGATGACGCCTTCGCTGCCGGGCTCAGCTGCGGCGGCATCCTCGACGTGTTCGTCGAGCGGATCACCCCGCAGACCTTCCCCGAACTCGGTGCGGTGGCCGACGACGCGCGGGAGGGCCGCCCGGTCGCCGTGGGCACCGTGATCGCCCACCCGGAGCCCGACCGGGTGGGACGCCGTCTGGTCATCCGTCCCGGGACCGTCACCGGAACCCTCGGGGACCCCGGCGCTGAAACCGCGATCGTCGAGGACGTCCGGGGGCTGCTCGCCACCGGGGAGTCCCGCACCCTCGAGTACGGGCCCCGCGGGGAACGCGCCGGCACGGGGATGCGGGTTTTCGTCTCCGTTCTCGCCCCGCGCCCGCGGATGATCGTCTTCGGGGCGATCGACTTCGCCGCGGCCGTCGCCCGGATCGGTTCCTTTCTCGGCTACCGGGTCACCGTGTGCGACGCCCGGGCGGTATTCGCCACCCGGTCCCGGTTCGCCGAGGCCGATGAGGTGGTCGTCGACTGGCCGCACCGCTACCTCGCGGCGGAGGCCGCCGCGGGACGGGTCGACGGGCGGACCGCGCTCGTCGTGCTCACCCACGATCCGAAGTTCGACGTCCCGCTGCTCCAGGTGGCCCTGCGGCTACCGGAGGTCGGCTACCTCGGGGCGATGGGATCCCGCCGCACCCATGAGGACCGCACCCGGCGGTTGCGGGAGGGCGGGGTCAGCGAGGTGGAACTGGCCCGATTGTCCTCCCCCATCGGGCTCGACCTCGGCGCCCGCACCCCGGAGGAGACCGCGGTGAGTATCGCCGCGGAGATCATCGCGCTGCGCTGGGGGCGGGCCGCCCAACGGCTCACCGGGTCCGGGGGGCCGATCCACCCGGGGGTCGTCCGCTGAGCAGGCCCGGGCCTCGCCGGCCCGGGTCGTACCGTTCGGCCGTACCGGTCCGCCGTCCGGACAGCGCCCGGAGACGTTCCGGAACGCGCCCTACCCGAGGAGTTCTCCCGGGAGGAAGCCCCGGGACGGGGGCGCTGCGGTGGAGGTCTCCGGTGCGTCGTCGGGGGCGTCGTCGGGGGCTGGGGCGGGTTCCGGCTCGTCGCTGCGCCGGTCGTGTTCGTCGAGGTCGCGCATGAGCTCATGGGCCTCGTCCCGGGTACTCGCGGCGAGGTCGTCGGCGAAACTCAGCCGGGTGAGTACGGCGAGGGCGTCGTGGTGGCAGGACTGCCGGGCCGCGGCGAAACCGGCCGGTGTGGTCAGGGCGGAGGGGGCCGTGGTCGGGAGCCCCTCGGGCAGGTCGACCCCTGCGGCGAGGGCGAGCCGGACCAGCCGACTGAGTAGCCCGACCTCGCAGGCCAGGTAGGGGGGCGGGGCGATCCGGCCGTGTGCGGGGCACCCGGGGCCGGGGAGATCGAGGTCGGGATAGGAGGCGGGTTGACCGTCCGGCCGGTGGACCGGATCCACGAGGGCAGGGTCCCCGCGGACAGGGTTTCCGTGGGCAGGGTTCCCGGGGGCGGGCCGTGCTGGGGGAGATGGCCGTCCGGTGACTCGGAGAGTGGATGCCAGTCCATGGGCCCAGCTTTCTCGTCCCGAGAACCCCCTCACGGGCTCAACTACAGTGAGTATGACTGAGAATACGTAGGGTCTCCATAGTGCATTCCCGTGAACGGGACCGGCCGCTGCGGGTACGGGTGGACCTTCCGGCCTGCCTCCGGGGGCGGTACCGGGGCGGAGTCGGAGGCAGCGGGGTCCGTGTGCCGGGGACGGCAAAAGGGACCCGCCCCGGGCGCCGGGGGAAGCGACCGGGGCGGGCAGCACGCGGGCGGGCACCTGGTGGGGCAGGTGGCCACCCGCGACTCGGGGCTCCGTGGTGCCGGGGGCTCGGGGTACGCCCGGCGCGGAAAGCCCCGAGGACCGGGGCCGGCGTATCAGCCGGTTTTCGCGGCAAGAGTGAGTGTGATCTCCATGGTCTTCCTGTTTCTCACGATGGTCAGGTTCACCTGGGTTCCGGGACGTCGGGCGCGGATCTGGGCGACAACGGAATCGGAGCCGTTCACCGAAACACCGTCGATCCCGATAATGGCGTCCCCGGTGTTCAGCCCCGCCTTCGCGGCGGGTGAGCCGGACTGTACCTGCCCGACGACGGCGGCCTGCCGGAGCGCTCCGTCGACGGTGACGGCGTCGTCCTTGACCGTGACACCGAGCAGAGCATGCTGTGCCGAACCGGTGCTGATCAGCTGATCGGCCACATCCTTCGCCTCGGCGGAGGGGATGGCGAAGCCGAGACCGATACTCCCGGTCTGGCCGCTCCCGGAAGCACCGAGTGTGGCGATGGAGGAGGTGATTCCGATCACGGCCCCGTTCGTGTTGATGAGGGCACCCCCGCTGTTCCCGGGGTTGATGGCGGCATCGGTCTGGATGGCACTGGTGTAGACCGGGGCATGGTCCCCGGACTCCCCCTGGGTGGTCACCGGCCGGTTCAGGGCGCTGACGATACCGGTGGTGACCGTGTCGGCGAGACCGAGCGGGTTCCCCAAGGCCATCACCGGGTCGCCGACCCGGACCGAGGAGGAGTCCCCGAAGGTGGCCGCCTTGAGGTTGTTCGGCGCTTTCTCGATCTTGATCACGGCGAGATCGGTGGAGGGGTCGGTGCCGACGACGGAGGCGGAGTAGCCCCGTCCGTCACTGAGGATCACGGCGAGTTGGGCGTTCTTCCCCGCACCGGTGACCACGTGGTTGTTCGTGAGGACGCGACCCTCGGCGTCCATGATCACCCCGGATCCCTCGCCGCTCGCTTCCTGCCCGGTGATCTGGACCGACACGACACTTGGTTCCACGGCAGCCGCGACAGCGACCCAGTCCGGTGAGGTCGCATCACCGGTGACCGGGCCGGACCCGGACTGGGTTTGCCCGGACTGACCGGAATTCGCTGTGTTGGCGGACGGATCCGCCACGTCACCGATTCCGGTCATCAGGAAGATCCCGGCAGTGAGCACGCTCGCGAGAACCGCAGCGCCGACACCGGTCCCGGCCATGGCCAGCCAGCCCGGGCCGCGTCGCGGCGACGGGGGACTACCGGATCCGGGCGGGGACGACGGTGGGCCGCCCGGAGCGGGCGGGTTCCCCGGACTTGACCCCGGCCCTAGCCGGCTGGCCGGTCCCGGGGCGGACAGCTGATCGGCCGGCTCCGTCCGGACCTGCTGCCCCGCCGGAACGGACGGGGCCGGGCCCCCCGGCCAGTCCGGTCGGGCAGACTGCCCGGGGTGCGGCGGTTGCCCGTGCTGGGGTGGCTGCCCGGGGTGCGGTGGTTGCCCGGGGTGCGATGGTTGCCCGTGCTGGGGTGGTTGACCAGGGGGAACGGACGGGGCGGGGGCGCCCGGCCAGTCCGGTCGGGCAGATTGCCCGGGGTGCGGCGGCTGTCCGGGGTACGGCGGTTGCCCGTACTGGGGTGGCTGCCAGTGTCCGGCCGGGGCCGTACCGGGGGGCGGTGCCATCCCCGGGGA
>JARRQM010000301.1:0-3521 GCA_037381765.1 Kineosporiaceae bacterium | reverse complement strand
CTCGGCCGAAAGGCGGCCCGAGGTGGACCGGGCCGAAGGGGGCGGGGAAGGTAACTTCCCCGCCCCTGAGCCTTTTTGTGCACATTTCGTTTTCCGATTTACCCCCGCCGGTGGCTATCCGTCCGGGACGGCTCGGTACGGTCCAGGGGTGTCTGCCGAACCCATGAGCATGTTGCGACGGGTCAGCGCCTACGCCGTTCTGCGCACCCCCGACGGCCGGACGGCCCTGGTCCGCGGTTCCGAACGGCTCGGCCTGGATCCCCTGTGGAGCCTGCCCGGCGGCGAGGTCCAGCACGGGGAACACCCGGACGACGCGGTGGTCCGGGAAACCCGGGCGCAGACCGGGGTCGCCGTGCAGGTGGCCGGGCTGCGCGCGGCCACCGCCGACGTGATCCCGCTTCCGGGCCGCAACACCATGCTGCACACCGTCCGGTTCCTCTACGACGTCCATGCTGTCGGCGGGGTGGACTGGTCGCGACAGCTCCGCTCCGAACCGGACGGAACGAGCGGCCTGGCCCGGGCCGTGCCCGCCGACGAACTCCCCGGAACGGCACTGCTCGACTTCGTCGCGGACGCTCTCGGAGTCCCCGGTACAGGTACCGCGCCCGGCCCGGAAGGTGCCACCTGGCCCGCCTCCTCCGGGGTCTTCAACCTTGGGGACACCGACGGCACCGGCGATGATCCCGCCGGCCCCGCCGACCTCGCCGGTGCCGACTCCGGCCCTACCGGTGATCCGGTCGGGGAACCGGGGCACCCCCGGAAGCAACGGGTGGCCAGTTACGCCGTCGTCGTCGACGGCGACCGGATCCTGCTCACCCGGCTGGCCGGGGACGGGAGGTGGACCCTGCCCGGTGGGGGCGTCGACTTCGGTGAGCAGCCCGAGCAGGCCCTGCACCGGGAAATGTACGAGGAGACCGGTCTCGCCCTCACCGGGGTGCGGCTGCTCGGGGTGGACAGTGAGCATGTCACCGGGCAGGCACCGGACGGGCGGACCGAGGACTTCCACGCCGTCCGGGTGATCTTCACCGGGCAGGTTACCGCCGGGGCCTTGCCCGCGGTGCAGGAGGTGGGCGGATCCACCGCCGAGGCGGCCTGGGTCCCGCTCGCCGAGTTGGGGGCCCTGCGGCTCGTTCCGTTCGCGCGCACCAGGCTGGCCCGGGCCGGCGTGACCGCCACCGGCGCATCTGACGCCATCGGCGCTCCTGATGCCACCGACCGGACCGACACCGCCGTCGCGTCCGATGCCGTCAGCCGGACTGATGCCGTCAGCCGGACCGACGGGCCAGATCACGTTTCCGAGGCCCGGTGACGGGCCGGACGTGACGCTGGTGCAGGGGCGGTCGCCGGTCCGGGATCGGGGCGGGGCGGGATCGGCCGGGTCCGAGGGACTGGCCTTCGCCCTGATCCGGGAGTCGGCGGAGGACCTCGGGCGCCCCGTCCCAGGGCCGTCCGGTGACGGGGGCACGGATGGCCTGCCGGACGCGGAGGCCTCGCACGTCTGGCGGGATGAGGCCGTGGTCCTCGCCGTCGCCCGGGCCTGGCAGGCCGGGGACGCGAGTGCCGTACGGGCGATCGCCGGGACCTTCGACACGCTGCTCCAGTACGTACCGGCGGCGGATGCGGGTGGCGTCCGGTTGGCGCGGGTCGGGGTTGCCGAGCGCCGACGCCGCGGTTCCTTCGCCACCCCGCCGAAGCTGGCTGAGGTACTGGCCCGGCACGCCCTGCCCGATCCGGAGGACGGTGTCGGCTCTGGTGTCGGCTCCGGTGTCGCGGGTCGGGGTACTGGTCCGGCCGGGGACGTGCCGCGGGTCGTCGACCCGGCCTGCGGTGCCGGGGCCCTGCTCCGTGCCGGGTTCACCCGGCTGCGCGGGCTCGGGGTGCCCGCCGGTCCGGCGCTCGCCGCCCTGCACGGGGTGGACGCGGACCCGGCCGCGGTCGCCGTATGCCGGGCGGTCCTCGCCGTCGATGCCACCGAGGCGGGCCACCCGTGTACCCCGGAGGATCTCGTGGGGGCGGTGCGCTGCGGGGACGCCCTCGCCGGTCCGGTCCCGGCACTACCGGCGGCTGACGTCCCCGTCGTGCCCACCGCATCCGGCGGGTTCACCTGGCATGAGGCGTTTCCGGGGGCCCTCGACGTGCCGGGGGGCGCCGTCGAACCGGTGACCGGGTGGCGTGGCGGGTTCGTCGCGGTGATCGCGAACCCGCCGTGGGAACGGCTGAAGGTGGGCCGCCGCGAGTGGGACGGGGCTCCGCCCGCGCAGTTGCGCGAGGCCCGGGCCGACGCCTCCCGGGCCCTGCGGGAGGCCGGTCGCCACCCGCTCACCGGGGTCGGGGAGCTCAACGCCTACCTGCCGTTCGTCGAAACCAGCTGGCGGTTACTCGGTCCGGCCGGACGGGCCGGGATCGTCGTTCCGGCCGGGATCGCCTCGGACCGTTCCGCGGCCCGCCTGCTGGAGGCCCTGCTCGATACCGGGACGTTGGCTCTGCTGCACCTGCTCTCCCCGGGGGCGATCGCGTTCCGCGGGGTGAGCGCGCGGATCGGGGTCGCCGTGCTGGCGTTGCGTGGTGGCCCGCATCGGGGTGGCACCGGTACCGCGGCACGGTCCGGGGGGCCGTCCGAGGTCGCGGCAGCGGGGACGACATCGGGCCCGGAGCCAGTCCCGGGGCCAGGGCCGGCGTCGGGGATGGAAGCCCAGGTGATCGTCGGGGTGGATGATCTCGACGCGGACGTCCGCTCCCGGGCCTGGTCGCTGCGTCCAGGGCTGTCGCGCCTGGTCAACCCGAATACCGGGACCCCGCCGCTGTGCGGCAGTGCCCGCGATGCGGACCTGCTCGCGGACGCGCACCGACGCTGGCCGGTGCTGCGTCGCCGAACCGATCCGGCACGGGACCCGACCGGCGGGTCGAACGGTCGACCGGACCGGGCCGGCGGAGCGGGCGGGACCGGCGGGTCGGGGCCGGGCGGGGGGTGGCAGGTCCGGCTGGTCACTCCGCTGCACATGACGCGGGACGCCCGGTGGTTCCGGCCCGGTCCGGGGCCGGGACTGGTCCCGCTGTGGGAGGCGAAACACGCCGGGTTGCTCGACCACCGGGGCGGGAGCGCGCAGACGCACCGGTACTGGGTGCCCGCAGCGCTCGTGCAGGACCGGTACGGCGATCTGGCCGCCCGGGGCTGGCTCGCCGGGTACCGCAACGTTACGACGGTCGACGCGCCGCGCACCCTGCTCCCGTGCGCCCTCCCGGTGGCCGGGGTGGGCAACTCGTTCCCGCTGCTCTCCGCGCCCCGGCTGCCGCTGCTCCTCGCCGCCCTCGCCAGCCTGCCCGTCGACTATCTCGTGCGGCAGAAACATGCGGGGGCGAATCTCAACTTCTTCAAACTGGAGCAGGCCGCGGTGCCCCCGCCCGAGGCGTACGACCGTCCCGCCCCGTGGCGGCCCGGCCCGGACCTCGGGACCTGGGTACTATATTAGATGTCAAGATCTATATAGTTAGCTAATAGAGGAGTATAATGGAAGTTAACA
>JARRQM010000300.1:0-3526 GCA_037381765.1 Kineosporiaceae bacterium | reverse complement strand
CGTTCCCGGGCAGGGCCAGGCCGAGGGCTTCGACGAGGGAGTTCATCGAGTTCGCGGTGAACATTCCCGCGCAGGACCCGCAGGTGGGGCAGGCGGAGCGCTCGATGGCGGTGAGGTCGTCGTCGCTGACGGCGTCGTCGGCCGCGGCGGTCATCGCGTCGATCAGGTCGAGGCCGCCGGTGGCCACCCCGTTGACGACGACGGTCTTCCCCGCCTCCATGGGGCCGCCGGAGACGAACACCGTGGGGATGTTCAACCGCAGCGCGGCCATCAACATGCCGGGGGTGATCTTGTCGCAGTTGCTCAGGCAGACGAGGGCGTCGGCCTGATGCGCCTGCACCATGTACTCCACGGAGTCGGCGATGAGTTCCCGGCTGGGCAGGCTGTACAACATCCCGCCGTGGCCCATGGCGATGCCGTCGTCGACGGCGATCGTGTTGAACTCCTTGGCGACCCCGCCGGCCTCGGCGATCGCGTCGGCGACGATCGTTCCGAGGTCACGCAGGTGCACGTGGCCGGGGACGAACTGGGTGAAGCTGTTGGCGACGGCGACGATCGGCTTGCCGAAGTCGTCATCGGTCATCCCGGTGGCCCGCCACAGGGCACGGGCACCGGCCATGGTCCGGCCGTGGGTCGAGGCGCGGGAACGAAGCGGTGGCATGGGCGGGAATCCTCCGGCGGCGTGCGGCAATGGTCGGGTTCGTGGGGCCGGCCGCGCAGTCTGGGATCCACCGGGCTGCACCGCGGCGACGAGGCGGGGACCGCCTGCGCTCCTGGGCGGGCCGCGGATGGCACGACCCTGGTGGCACGCGGCTGACACGGTGATCGGCGGGCCTCGCGCCAGCTGCCCGCATGGTACGGCATCCCGCCGCGCCAGGGTTTCCCGCCGGACGTGCCGACGGCCCCGGACGGGATGAATGTCCGGGCCGGGCTACACCTGCCCGCCCCGGCGACCGATGTTCCTTCCGTAGTGGTCCAGCACCTTCTGCGAGCTGCGGATCCCGCGCAGGTGCGCACCGTCGGGGCTGGTGGTCGTGCGTTCCGCAGGACTGCCCGTGGCCGGGTCGTCCCGGTCCCGGGCTGGTGCCTGGCCGGCGACGACCTGAGGAGAGACCGCGATGACCATCGAGACCCCGAACGGCGTGCGGGCCCCGGCCGGGTCCCCGTCCCTGGGCGAGGTCGCCACCGTACACGGGGACGCCACCCAGGACGGTGCCGGCGGTCTGCGGATCGCCATGGTGGCCCCGCCCTGGTACGCGCTGCCACCCCGGGGCTACGGCGGGATCGAGTCCGTCGTCGCCGACCTCGTCGACCAGCTCACCGCACGCGGCCACCAGGTGACCCTGATCGGGTCGGGGAGCAACGGGACCGCTGCCGACCGGTTCGTCCCGGTGTTCGACGTGCCCCCGTCGGAACGGCTCGGAACGACGATGCCGGAAGTCATCCACGCCGCGACGACCGCCCGGATACTGGACGACCTCGACGTCGACCTGGTGCACGACCACTCCACCGCGGGTCCGTTGCTCGCCCGCCGACGCCCCCGGCCCACCGTGGTGACCATGCACAACAGCGTCTCCGGGGATAACGGCAGCTACTTCGAGCGGCTCGGCGACACCGTCGACGTGGTCGCCATCTCCGAGGCGCAGCGCCGCGCGAACCCGAAGCTGAACTGGGTGGGCCGGGTGCACAACGCGGTCGCCGTCGACACGTTCCCGTTCCGCGCGGACAAGGACGACTACCTGCTGTGGATGGGCCGGTTCAGCCCGGACAAGGGCCCGGAACTGGCGATCGACGCCGCCCGGGCCGCCGGGCTGCCCCTGGTCCTCGCCGGGAAGTGCAGTGAACCGGAGGAGCGGGCCTTCTTCGACGCCGAGGTCGCGCCCCGGCTGGGGCCGGATATCGACTATGTCGGCGAGGCCGACGCGGCGACGAAACGCGAGCTGCTCGCCGGGGCCCGGGCGCTGGCCTTCCCGCTGCGCTGGGAGGAACCGTTCGGCATGGTCATGATCGAGGCCATGGCCTGCGGCACCCCGGTGGTGGCGCTTCCCCGGGGCAGTGTGCCCGAGGTCGTCGTGCACGGGGTGAGCGGGTTCATCGTCCGGGACCTCGACGCTTTCCCGGCGGCGCTGCGGGCCGCGGAATCCCTCGACCCGGCGGCTTGCCGGGCCCAGGTGAAGTCGTCCTTCGATCTTCCGGTGATGGCCGCCGGGTACGAGCGGATCTACCGCATGCTGGTGTCCGGGGCCCGGACCGTCGACGGTCTCACCGTCCACCGGGGCGGCCGGGCCTGACCCGCACCGGAAGGCACCGGAAGGCATGGTGGGCGAGGTGGGTGAGGTGGCGGCCGAGGCGCAGTCCGGCGATGTGACCATCGTCGAGGGGGCGTCGTTCTGCGTGAGCGACCGGGCCGGTGACATCGCCGCGAACCGCGCCCAAGGGGTGTTCTTCCTGGACACCCGGATCGTCTCGGTCTGGCGGCTCACCCTTGACGGCGCGCCGCTGGACCCGCTCGCCGTGGTCCCGCAGGACCCGTTCTCGGTCACCTTCCTGGGACGTTCCGCGGCCCGGCCGGGCCGGCACGACTCCCCGCTGCTGGTGTCCCGGCAGCGGCTGGTGGCGGCGGGCCTGCGCGAGGACCTCACCGTGCACAACCACGGTCCGGAACCCGTCGGGTGCCAGCTCACCTTGCACGTCGACGCCGACTTCGCGGACCTGTTCGACGTGAAGGAGGCCCGGCCGGCCCCCCGCTACGAGGTGCGCCGGCATTCCGGGGGCGACGAGGTGTGGCTGTCCGTGGACGTGGACGGGCGGCGCCGCGGGGTCCGGGTCCGGGCGCACGACGCGGAACCGGCGCCGACCGGACTGTCCCTATCCGTCGTCGTCCCCGCGCAGGGCTCCTGGTCGACGACCATCGAGGTGCTGCCGAGCGTGGACGGGCACGAGGTGGACACCCCGTTCCCGGTGGACCGGCCGGTCACCGACGCCCGCCCGGTGGTCCGGATGGCGAACTGGCGGGCGTCCGCGCCGCAACTGACCACGCCGTCCCCGGAGCTGCGCGGGGTGCTCCGGCGCTCGGTACTCGACCTCGGGGCGCTGCGGATCCCCGACCCGGACCGGCCCGGTGCCGAAGTGGTGGCCGCCGGCGCCCCCTGGTTCATGGCCCTGTTCGGCCGGGACGCCCTGCTCACCAGTTGGATGGCCCTCGCTTTCGACCCGGGGCTGGCCGCCGGGACCCTGCAGAGCCTGGCCGCGCACCAGGGCCGGCGCAACGATCCGATGAGCGAGGAGGAGCCGGGCCGGATCCTGCACGAGGTCCGGCTCGGCGTCGACCCGACCCGGGCGCTGGGGGCGAGCAGCATCTACTACGGCAGTGTCGATGCGACACCGCTGTTCGTCGTGCTCCTCGACGAGGCGGTCCGGTGGGGGCTGGATCCCGAGGTCGCCCGGGGACTGCTGCCCGCCGCGGACGCCGCCCTCGGTTGGGTGCGCGGACACGGCGACCTGGACGGCGACGGATTCGTCGAGT
>JARRQM010000299.1:0-3545 GCA_037381765.1 Kineosporiaceae bacterium | reverse complement strand
ATGATCGCGACGGCTTCGGCGGAGCTGTGCGAGGCCGGCGTGATCACCCCGACCCGCCGGCCGAGCCGCTGGATGTGGATGCGGTCGGCCACCTGGAACACCTGCGGCATGTTGTGGCTGATCAGGATCACCCCGAGACCGCGTTCCCGCAGGTCCCCGATGAGCCGGAGGACCTGGGCGCTCTCCCGGACGCCGAGGGCCGCGGTCGGCTCGTCCAGGATGACGACCTTGCCGCCGAACGCTGCGGCCCGGGCGACGGCGACGGCCTGACGCTGGCCGCCGGACAGGGTCTCCACGGCCTGGCCGATGTTCTGCAAGGTGGTGATGCCGAGTTCGTCGAGGTGACGCTGGGCCTGCCGACGCATCCCCCGGGTGTCCAGCATCCGGAACACGGTCCCGAGCGGGCCCGGACGACGCTGCTCGCGGGCGAGGAAGAGGTTGCTGGCGATATCGAGGGCCGGGGCGACGGCGAGGGTCTGGTAGACGGTTTCGATCCCGGCGGCCCGGGCCTGCTGGGTACCGCGGAAACTCACCTCCCCACCCTCGACCAGGATCCTCCCGGCGTCCGGGGTCATCGCCCCGGACAGGCACTTGATCAGGGTCGATTTCCCGGCGCCGTTGTCCCCGATGACCGCGAGCACCTCCCCGGGGTACAGGTCGAGATCGACCCCGGCGAGGCCGACGACATGGCCGAAGGTCTTGACCAGGCCGCGGGCCTGGAGCACGGGTCCGGTCATGTCTTCACGCTCCGGATCCACTGGTCGGCGGCGACCGCGGCGATCACCAGCAGGCCGACGGCGAGTACCTGGTAGTTGGGGTCGACCCCGGCCAGGGCCAGCCCGTTCTCGAAGACCTTGACGATCAGCGCCCCGGCGAGCGAACCGACCACGGCGCCGCGCCCGCCGAACAGGCTGGTGCCGCCGATCACCACCGCGGTGATGGATTCGAGGTTGGCGTTGAGCCCGGCGTTGGGGTCGGCACCGTTGATCCGGCCGACCATGATCCAGGCGGCCACCCCGACGACGAGCCCGGCCACCAGGTAGGCGCTGAGCAGCACCCGGTCGGTACGGATCCCGGCGAGGCGGGCCGCCTCGGGGTCGTCCCCGGTCGCGTAGAGGTGCCGGCCCCAGGCCGTCTGCCGGAGCAGGTAGGCGAAGAGGAGGTAGAGCACGAGCATGAGCAGCACGCCGATGGTCACCCGGAAGGAACCCACGGTGATCGTCTTCCCGGTCCAGGTCAGGAAGGTGTCCGGGGGCAGGGAGATCGTCTGTCCCTGCGCGTAGATCAGGGTCGCCGCGGTGAAGATGCTCAACGTGCCGAGGGTGACGATGAACGGCGGCAGGTGCAGCCGGGTCACCAGCAGCCCGTTGAGGGTCCCGGCGAGTACCGCGACCAGCAACCCCGCGGCGAGCGCGAACGGTCCGGGCACCCCGTGGTCGGCCACGAGTTTCGCCATGACCAGGGAGGACAGCACCATCAGGGCGCCGATCGACAGGTCGATCCCCGCGGTGAGGATGACCAGGGTCTGGCCGACCGCAAGTGACCCCACCCAGGCCACCTGCAGCAGCACGATGGACAGGTTCTCCGGGGTGGCGAACCGCGGATTGGCCAGGGTGAACACGACCCCGGCGATGCTCAGCACGACGAGCGGACTCAACGCGGGCATCCGGTGCAGGACCGCATGCACCCGGTACAGCGCGCCGGACCGCTCGCCGAGCAGTGCCGGACCGGCCGGGGTGCCGTTATCGGCCTGGACCATGGCGCGCCCCTTCCTGAGGTCGGCCCCGGAGACGCCGGGGGTGCCGGGGGTGCCGGGGCACCGAACCGGAACTGCCGGGTGCACCGGAACTGCCGGGTCACCGGGGCTGTTGGGTCACCAGAACTGTTGGGTCACCGGAACTGCCGGGTCACCAGAACTGCTGGGTCAGCCGCCCCAGCAGGCGGTGGCGGCTTCGCCGGGAGTCTGGCTGCGCACTCCGGCCACGGGTTGCCCGGTGATCAGGGCCGTCCCGGTGTCGATGAAGTCCTTACCGGGCGGCAGGGTCGGGGCGGCCCCGCCCCGGGCCATGTCCGCGATCGCCCGCACCCCGATACTTGCCATCTTCCCCGGGTACTGGGCGGAGTCCGCGGCGATGGTGCCGCCCTTGAGCAGACCGTTGACGTAGTTGCAGCTCCCGTCGATGGTGACGATGATCGCCCCGGACTTTCCCGCTGCGGCCAGGGCCTGATGGGCACCGTCAGCGGCCGGTTCGTTGATCGTGTAGACGACGTTGATGTCGGGGTTGGCCGACAGGCAGTTCTCCATGGCCGTCTTCCCCCCGGGGATCGCTCCCTCGGTGGGCTGGTGGCAGGCGATCAGGTACTCCCCGCCGGCGCCACCGGTGTACCGGCCGGACTTGGCCTCCTGGCCGTTCTGCGTGCCACGTCCCGGGTCGATCCCCATCCCGTCGAGGAAACCGTGGTCACGCTGCACGTCGACGGAGACGACCTGGTCGTTGAACAGGTCGAGCATGGCGATCACCGCTCTGCCCCCGTTCAGCCGGGCCGCAACGTACTCCCCGATGAGCCGGCCCGCCTGCTCGTTGTCGGTCCCGTAGGTGATGTCGACGGTGCTCGGCGGGGTGGGCACGGTGTCCAGGGCGATGACGAAGAGTCCCGCCTGCCGGGCCCGGGTCAGCTCGGTGTTCACCGCATCACCGTTGATCGTGATGATGATGCCCTTGTCACCGCGGGAGATGGCGTTGTCGATCGCGGTGATCTGGGTCTGGGTGTCGCCGTCGGACTTGCCGGCGGCCACCGTGAGGTTGACGCCGGCGACGGCCGCCTCGGCCTTGGCGTCCTTCTCCATGGACACGAAGTAGGGGTTCGACAGGGTCTTCAGGATCAGCGAGACCCCGGTCCTGCCCCCGGCCCCGCTCCCCGACGTTCCCGATCCGCATGCGGCCAGGATCAGTGACCCGGCCAGAAGTCCCGCCCCCAGGGTCGCCCCGCGGCCCCGCCACCGTCGTATGCCCTCGCCCGTGACCATCGCTCCTCCTTGCCCCGGAGGGATTCACTACCGTCGAGACAACGTTGTCTTACCTTTATAGGTGTGATATCCGACATGGGTCAATCACCGGTTCACTCTTTGATCGTCACGAATCGGTAACTTGCCCGGTTTACCCGCCCCGTCCCGGACACGCCGGGCGGACACGGCGGGAGCGCCGCCTTCCGGGGGCCACCGCGGGCCGCCCCGGACCGGCGCCGGTACCCTGGGTGTGCCGCAAGGACGCGGACGGCGGGCCCGAAACCGGGCCCCACCGCGTCGCACCGCCGGGATCACGGGGAACCGGACGGCAGCGGCCCACCCCGGCACATCCGCGGGGGTCGCCGGGTGCCCCATCGTGGGCCTCCCGCCGGCCCGCCCACCCTCGGAGGACCTCGTCATGACCGTAACCGTGTTCGGTGCGGACTGGTGCGCGGACTGCATCCGCAGCAAGCGCCTACTCGACCGGCTCGACGTGCCCTACGCCTGGATCGACCTCGTCACCAGCCCGGACCGGATC
>JARRQM010000298.1:0-4174 GCA_037381765.1 Kineosporiaceae bacterium | reverse complement strand
CCGCTCTCGCCTCCGCCCGCTCTGCCGCGGAAACGTCGCCGAAGGCCTCGACGTCGATCCAGTTCTCCACCACGAGGCAGGGGTTGTGCAGCACCCGCCGCTCGGTCTCGGCCACCGACGCGCTCACCGCCACGTACCGGACGCCGATCGATCGGGCCAGCGCCCGCTGAACAGCCCGGTACACCCGCAGGCGTCCGGTGTAGGAGAAGGAGTTGTGCACCGTACGCACCACCCGCACCCCCTGCAGCCGGGCCAGCAATGCCACCCAGAACGACATCCGTTCACCGTGCTGGTGCAGTACGTCGTACCGACCGCGCCGCACGTGACGCCGGACATGGCGGAGGATGTCGGTACGGCGCCGGACCGAGCCGTGAACGACCGGGAACCCGGCCGCCCGGAGTGTGTCGGCGTACTCCCCCTCCTGCTCGGCGAAGGCGAACACGTCGCCCACGCACCCCATCCGGGCGTAGTCCGGGGCTGCGACCACGAGCATCCGCTCGGCACCGCTCGGCCGCAGTTCCCCGAGCAGATGGCACACCCGCAGCGACCCCGTGCTCATCCGAGCCGGGCCCCACGGTGGCGGCGGAGCCCGCGGGCGGTCATTGCCCGCAGATAGGGTTTCACCGCGATGGCCGGCCCCAACGGCCCGCCCCAGCGCAGACAGAAGTACAACCAGGGCACGAACGGCAGGCCCTTCGGCCCCCGCAGCAACGCCAGTCTGCGCAACCGCCCCAGGTCCGGATCGGACCAGGTACCGGAGACCGGATTGCGCGAGCAGTTCCCGACAAACCCGGGCAGGAGCAGGACGCGGAACCCGGAACGACGAACGCGCAGGCCGTAGTCGATGTCCGCCATCCCGTGCCGGTACACCTCCCGGGGCAGTCCGACCCTGCGACGCACCACCCGGGGAATGGCGACGAAGTTCCCGTTCATGGTCTCGACCTCGACCGGCGTCTCCCGCGGTGGCGGGACCAGGTCGAAGGTGAGCGGCCGCCACCGCGATGCCCGCCGCAGACCGCCGTAGGTCGCACCGGTCCCGACCTCGTCGCAGGTGGACCCCACCAGCAGGGCCTGCACACCCGCCCGCCACTCGTCGAGCAGACTGCCCAAGGCCGACTCGTGCAACCGGACATCATCGTTCAACCAGATCACCAGGTCGGGGTCGCTCCGCACGGCCGCCTCCATGCCCACCCGCATCGCCCGCGCCCAGAATGTCGCAGCGGGGACGCT
Organism: Kineosporiaceae bacterium; assembly: GCA_037381765.1. Taxonomy (GTDB): domain Bacteria; phylum Actinomycetota; class Actinomycetes; order Actinomycetales; family Kineosporiaceae; genus JARRQM01. The sequence continues at coordinate 2,944 of JARRQM010000298.1, read as the reverse complement.
CAACACCTGCACCGGCAGCCCCAGCGCCTCCACCGTCTCGGCCGTCCCGTCGGTCGACGACGCGTCGACCAGCACGACATCCCACGACAACTGGCGGCACCTCTCGGCGCTCGCGGCGAGAGCCCGGAGACAGGACACGGTCGTCGCCACCCGGTTGTGGCTGGCCATCACCACCGTCACGGAAGTAGGTCCGGGAGCCCCACCGGTTGCGGCGGCCATCCGATCCGCCTGAACGGTCATGGTCGCTCTCCCCTCATCGTGGTCTCCCGCCCCCATCGCGCCATCAGCCCGGGGGCCGCCAATCTGGCAGCCAGCCCGAGCGAGCACGCCGGACTGCGCAGCACCGCGTAGCTGACGGCCACGAGCAGCACCACCGCCGGGACGGCAACCTGCCACCCGACCGCCACCGGCGGGAGCGCCCAGCTCACCAGCGCTGCGGGGGCCAGCACCGCCGCCGCAGCACCGATCGCCCGTCGATAGCTACGGACGACCCCGGCGACCGTCACCCCCAGACGCCGCATCCCGGAGAGGAATGTGAGGTGCAGCGTCAGTTCAGCCGCGGCCCACACCGCCGCGTAGGCCCACAGATTCTGCCGGTCCAGCCAAGCGACACCGCTCAGGCCGAACACCATCACGGCAAGTTTTCCGACCGTGGCCAGACCCTTCATCCGGAGCAGACCGAGCGCCTCATAGCTGACGCCCAGCCAGGCATTGAGCGTGTTCAGTCCTACCGCCAGACTCATGATCGGCAGCAGTTGCGGTACCTGCTCCCAGTGGGGACCGAGCAGGAGCCGTACCAGGGGGTGTGCGGTGAGTGCCGCGAAGACGAGCCCGACCATGAGGACGGCAGCGAGGTACTCCAGTCCGTCGAGTACCCGGGTGGCCATTTGCGCCTGCCGGAAACGTGCCGCGGTGGAGAGCATCACCCGGTTGATGGCGACACCCAGTTGCTGCGCCGGCAGCCACACGAGGTAGGAGGCCCGGGTGTACTGACCGGTCGGTCCCGGACCGAGCACCCGGGACACCAGGAAGATGTCCAGGCTGCTGGCCCAGAACTCGATGAAGGAGATGAGGCTGACGCCCGTCCCGAACGCGGCGAAGATCCGGCCCCCGGCGGGTGAGACCGGCCACGGCGGCAGGGTCCCGCGCACCAGGACCAGGCTCAGCAGCAGGGTGATGGCCATCTGGGTCACCAAGGCCAGAGCCAGGCTCATCGGGCCCATCCCGTGTGCCGCGCACAACAGCCCGAGCACGGGATACCCGAGCACGTAGGACACGACATCGATCGCCGCGAGGGCGGTGAACGCGTGCCGCCGGCGCAGCAACCCAACCGGGACCGCGCTCATCCCCACCATCAGCACGGTCAGGCTGAGCACGCGGACGATCGACCCGGACTGCGGGTGCCGGGGCAACACCGAGGTGAGCAGCGGGGCCGACAGGGCGACGATGCTGGCGAGCCCCGCCCCGACGAGGGTCGCCAGCGCGTGGGCGGAGCGGGCCTGGTCCTGGGTCACGGTCGGCGCCTGGACGATTGCGGCCCCGAGACCCAGATTGGCGAACTGCAGCACCAACCGGAACAGGATCTGGATGGTGGCGATCACGCCGAAGTCGACGTCGGTGAGCAACCGGGCCGCCACCGCGGCATAGCCCAGTTGCAGCAGGGCGAGACAGACCTGAGCCACCAGGGTGACCCGCACCCCGGAGACCGTCCGGTTCCGCAGCGCCGAAGGGGTCGTGGTGGGGACGGCGACCGGGGTGCTGCCCGGAGCTCCCGGGGTCACGACCTCGCTCACGCCTATGGACAGGTGCTCTCACCGCCGCCGACCGGTGTGGGACGGATCGTTCCGTCCAGGAGCCGGAGGGCGGGGAGTGGACGTCGGACCCGGGCCCGAGGCTCCGAACCTCGGTGAGCGGAAGGCACCGGGGCCACCAGAGCCACTCGATTCATTCACGAAGAGTATTCTAACGACTTCGAAGCGCAGTGATGCGCGATGTGATCGATGAGCCCTCCCCGGACCTGCCGGGACGCCACGGCCGCGACAGCAGCACTCCGGCAGCCCAGTACACCGGCACCGCGCCGAAGGGCGCTTCCATCACCACCCCCACCAGTGACCCCACCGCCAACCCGACGACGATCAGCAGGCTGAGCAGGCGCAGGTCGTCGTAGTCGTGCACGGTCCGCCACGCGGCCGCGCCGATCGCGAGCGAGAACGCGACCAGGGTCAGAAGGCCGACGGCCCCGGTTCGCGCGAACACCGTGATCGGGTGCCGCAGACTCGCCGATGACCGCGGTGGCGCCGGACTCGTGCACGATGTTCGGTCCGAACCCGACCCCGAGAACCACCCTTTGCGGGGTGAGTCCGATGTACTCCAGCAGCAGCCGCCACGTCGTCACCCGAGCCCGCATCGTCCCCTGCGGTGCGTTGATCGGGCGGGTGAAGGACGGGGCCGGTACCGGCCGCGCCGCCGGTGCCGATGTCGGCGGCCTCGGCGATGCAAACCGTGACGTCGCGGTCGGGGACGGCTGCGCTGTCGGGGAGGTGCTGCCCCCCGGAGCCGACACCGGTCGACTCGGCGGCTCCTGTGGCAGCACCGACCCGATCAGGCGCGTCCCCGACGGGCTGGCCGGTAGCACCAGGGTGACCCCGGCCACGGACACGGCGAGGAGGACGAGGATTCCCGCCCGGCGCCACCCACCCGACCGCGCCGCTCCCTTCCCGGACAGGAGCGCGATGAGGGTACACGCCGCCGCCGCGAGCGGACCGACCCGGGAGACGAGCTGAAGGATGGTCACGTAGCTCGCCACTGACACGGCCAGCCACCACCAGGTCCTTCCTTCGCCTCGCCAGAGCCTGGTGATGCCCCACCCCGCCAGGATGCCGATCAGCGCGCCATCGATGTCGGGACGGAGCTCAAGAAGTCGCACCGGGGCCCCCGGGACAAC
>JARRQM010000297.1:0-5725 GCA_037381765.1 Kineosporiaceae bacterium | reverse complement strand
GGCCGGGACCGCGCCGACGTGCGCGCCGTCAACTTCATCACCCCCGAGGAGATGCCCTACGACCACGGGCTCACCTTCCAGGACGGTCGCCCGCTGGAATACGACTCCGGGGACTACCCGGCGCTGCTCGACAAGCTCAAGACGCTGATCGACTGGGATTCCTTCGGCGCCTACCGGGAGGCCGCCCGGGCCGAGGGCCGCCGCGTCGGGATCGGCCTGGCCTGTTACGTGGAGGGCACCGGGGTCGGCCCCTACGAGGGCGCGCACGTCCAGGTGGAGACCTCCGGCCGGGTCAACGTGGCGATCGGGTTGACCACCCAGGGGCAGGGGCACGCAACGTCCTTCGCCCAGATCGCCGCCGAGGTCCTCGGGGTGCGCCCGGAGGATGTGCACGTCACCGCGGGGGACACCCGCCGGTTCGGTTACGCCGTCGGCACGTTCGCCTCCCGGGCCGCGGTGATGAGCGGGAACGCCGTCGGGCTCGCCGCGACGAAGGTCCGCGCGAAGGCGCTGCGGATCGCCGCGGACGCGCTCGGCGCCGACCCGGCCGACCTGGAACTCGTCGACGGGACGGTGCGGGTCGCCGGATCCCCGGACCGGGCGATCCCGCTCGGCACGGTCGCCGTGCTGTCGAACCCGCTGCGCTACGCCTTCGACGCCTCCGCCGCCGCGGCCACCCAGTTCGCGACGACCGGTTCGGTGGACGCCCCACCGGTCGCCGCGGATGACGAGCCCGGGCTGGAAGCCACCGACTACTACTCCCCGACCCGGTCGACGTTCGCCGCGGGGATGCACGCCGCCGTCGTCGAAACCGACCCGGACACCGCGGAGATCCGGGTGCTCCGGTACGCCGTCGTACACGACTGCGGCACCCTGGTGAACCCGATGATCGTCGAGGGGCAGATCCACGGCGGGGTGGCCCAGGGGGTCGGCGGCGCCCTGTACGAGCGGATGGTCTACGACGAGAACGGGCAGCTGCTCAACGCCTCGTTCATGGACTTCCTGATGCCGTACGTCACCGAGGTTCCGCCGTCGATCGAAACCGACCATCTGCAGACCCCGTCCCCGCTGAACCCGCTCGGGATCAAGGGAGCGGGCGAGGCCGGGGTGATCCCCGGGATGGCGGTATTCGCCTCGGCCATCGAGGACGCCGAGGGCATCCCGATCACCCGGATGCCGATCTCGCCGTCGGAACTGTTCGCGTTGCGCGCCGCACGCACCGGGGATCCCGGGGGTAGCAGGGGTACCGGGGGTGCCCCATGACCACCGCCCGCAACCCGGGCACCACACGCACAGCACGCACCACCCGTACCGCACGCACCGCACATACAGCACGCACCACCCGTACCACCCGTACAGCACGCACCGCACGTGCCGAACCGGCGACAGGTTCGGCACGAACCAGCCCACGGCCGGGGAGGACGACCCGCCCATGAGGATCCAGGGCACCGCACGCTGCACGCCGCCCCCGGGGCGGTGTGGGCCGCGCTGAACGACCCCGAGGTGCTCGTCACCACCATCCCCGGGTGCCAGCGGCTGGAGGCGCTCGGCGAGGACCGCTACGCGATGACGATCACCGCGGGGGTGGCCTCGATCAAGGGCACCTACCTCGGTGAGGTCGCGCTCGCCGACCAGCAGCCGCCGGGATCGTTCACCCTGCACGCCTCCGGGGCCGGGGCCCCGGGCACGATCAGCGCCCAGGTGCAGGTCACCCTGGACGAGGCGGACGGCGGGGGCACCGTGCTCCGCTACGACGCGGACGCCGTCGTCGGCGGCCCGGTCGGTGGTGTGGGCCAGCGGGTTCTCACCGGCGTGGCGAAGCGGACCGCCGGGGAGTTCTTCACCGCCGTCGACGGGGCACTCAACGGCACCGGCGCGGCTGCCGGACCGGGTACGGCCCCGACCGGGGTCCCCGAAGCTGCGGGCCCGACCCCGGTCACCGAGGGCGGCACCGGCACGGCGGGTGCTGCGGGCGCATCCGGTGCGGGGAACGGCACCGGCGCACGGGACAGCACCGGCTCCGGGGCGGGCGGGGCCGGTGGGGCCGGTGGGGCGGGCGCGCCGCGGGTATTCACCCGGCCGGCCGGCACCGGCACCCCCGCAGCCCGCAGCGATCTGCTCACCGGGGCCGCCCTCGGTGCGGGGGCCGCCCTGCTCGGGGTGCCGCGGGTCCGGTCCCGTCCCGGGAAGACCCGGGATCAGCTCTACGCCGTGTCCGGTACCGCCCACGGTCGGGCCAGGGCCGCACCTGGGATCCTGGGTCACCGCCGGCACCGTGCAGGCCAGAGCCGTCACCCCGTGGAGGCCGCCATGCGCGCGTTCACCGCCGCCGCCGTCCAGCTCGCCGCATCCGCGGAACCGCTCTCCCCGGAGACGATCGCGGCGAACTGCGCGAACGGGGCGGAATGGCTGCGCCGCTGTGTCGCGGCCACCGGGGCCGAACTCGCCGTCCTGCCGGAGACCGCCTCCACCGGGTTCACCACCGGACTGGACGCCGAACGGCTCTGGGACCTCGTCAGCGAGGTGCCCGGACCGGTCACCGAACCGATCCAGGAGGCGGCCCGGGATCTCGGCGTGCACGTCGTCTGGGGAACCTACGAGCGCGGCCCGGAGCGGGGCGTCGTCTACAACTCGGCGGTACTGATCGGCCCGGACGGCGGGGTGCTCGGGGTGTACCGGAAGACCCACCCGTTCGCCACCGAGCTGCGGTCCCGGGGCGGCTGGGTCACCCCGGGCGATGAGGTGTGCGTCGTCGACACGCCGCTCGGCCGGATCGGGATGATCGTCTGCTTCGACGGGGACTACCCGGAGCTGAGCCGGATCACCGCGGTACGTGGGGCGGAGATCATCGCCCGCCCGTCGGCGCTCCTGCGGTCGGCGGATATCTGGGAACTGACCAACCGGGCCCGCGCCTACGACAACCACGTGTACGTCATCGGTGCGAACACGACGGGGATCGATCCGGCCGGGGTGCTCTACTTCGGCAACTCCATGATCGTCACCCCGATCGCCGAGGTCGTCGCCCGCGCGGCGACCCACGAAGGCTGGGTGTCGGCCCGCCTCGACCCGGACGCCGCCCTCGCCTCGCTCACCCCCGGCTCCAACGTCCCGCAGGCCTTCGACCACCTCGCCGACCGCAACCTCGACCTGATCCGCCGCTACGCCGCCGACCTGCAGGCCCCGGCCCGGACGACCTTCCCGCACTGAGTTCCGGAACCCGCCCGGTACGCCGGGGCCGTCCGGCCGGGGTTCACCCGTCCGGACCCTTCATTCCGGGATACCTGCCGCCGATGGGTTCACCGAGGCGGTATCACCAGCGTCGAGAAGGACACCGGAAAGGACACCGGAACGGAACCCGGTGAAACCGCCCGAACAGGGAGGTCGACCATGAACATCAGCGGTGTCGGCACCGCAGCCATGGCCATGACCGCCCCGGCGCCCACGGATCGGGCACCGACCGAGGCGGCACGGGATGCTGCGGCGACCACGACGAAGGCAACGGCGAACACCGACACGAAGACGACAACAGACCCGAAAACCACCAAGCAGGCCGAGGCCGAACAGGAGGCGCAACGCCAGAAGGCGAAAGCGGAACGGGAGAAACCGGTTGAGAAACCCCCCTTCCTCGAAGGCCTGACCATGCACGAGATGCTCACCTTGCTCGGCATGCGTCCGGTCTCCCCGGAGGAGGCCGCGCGCAAGGCCGCGACCGAGGACCAGGGCAGCACCTTCGACGTGTACGCCTGACGTCGGGCCTGCGCCCCGTCCGGGAGGTCACCCCTGCCCGGGAAGCCACCCCTGCCTGGGAGGTCACGCCTGCCCGGGGCCCGCTCCGGACCGCGCCCCCTGCCCGGGAGGCCACCCCTGCCCGGGAAGTCGCCCCTGCCTGGGGCCCCGCTCCGGAAGGCGCCCCCTCCCCGGGAGGCCGCCCCTGTCCGGGAAGTCACCCCTGCCCGGGAGACCACCCCTGCCCCGCCGCTCATGCCAGCCCTGCCCGGCGGGCCCGCAGCTGCTCCTCGAAGACTAGCCGGCGCAACGTGTCCGCCTGCGGTTCGGGGTCGGTGAATACCAGCACGGTCTCCACCTGCTTCCCCGAAGGAGTGGTCACCACCTGGGCGCGGTGCACCGCCGCGGGTAGCCGCATCGGCCCGTCCGCCCCGTTGAGGGTGACCTCCACCTCGTCCCCGGCCTCGATCGGAGGCCGGGGCAGCAGGCACCGGATCCCGCCCTCGCTCAGGTCGATGCACTGCCCGTCGAGGACACGGCCGTCGGCGCAGCCCACCCGGACCGGGGCGGTCCACGGAACCCGGACGAAGCGGCGCCGCTGCGCCCGCACCGTCGGCCCGGTGACGACCAGCCGCCACGCCTTGACGACCGGACCGACCATGTCGCGGCCCTCGAAGGCGGTGGGGAGTTCGAACACCCCGGTAGGGGTCAACCAGGCCACCCCGCACCAGGTGCCGTCCCGGAGCAACTCGACGTTCCCGGCGTAGGAGGGAACCGCGACGTGCAGGATCCGGCGAGAGGGCGCCCGACGGCCCTGGCCGGGAACGACACTGACGTCCTCGACCCGGGAGGGGATGTCGGCGGCGACCGGGTCGTCATCCGGGTCGGCGCTCCTGCCCACGGTGATCCGGATGAGCTGGTTCAGTTGCGGGAACACCTCCCCCCGCAGCTGTTCCCGGACCGCGTCGGGCATGGTTCCCGCCCGATCAGCTGAGCCCGGCCCGCCGGGCCCGGCGCTGCTCGGCGAACACCACCGGACGGAGCAGGTCCCCGTGCTCCTCCGGGTCATCGAAGGCGACACCGGTTTCGGCGAAGGTCCCCACCGGGGTGGTGCAGGCACGGGTCCACACCACCCGGGCCCGGCAGTGCAGGATCCGCCCGGCGACCGGGAAGACGACGACGATCCGCTGCCCGGCGGGGAGCTGGGGCGGCGGGAGCATGCACCGGATCCCGCCCTCGCTGAGGTCGACCATGGTCCCGGCGAGGGCCCGCGCCCCGGCCGGAACGCCGTCCCCGGTCCCCTCCGGCTCATCCGGGACGGCCCCACCGTCTCGGCCGTCCGGGACGGCCCGGCCAGCCCGGTCATCGTGCCCGGCCCGGTCGGCCCGGTCGGCCCGGTCGGCCCGGGCATCGTGTCCGGTTCGGGCATCGTGGTCCCCGCGAACGTCGTGACCGTCCCGGGCATCGTGACCTCCCCGACCATCACCGCGGTCCGGGGCGCCCGCCCCGTCGAGCACCTGCACGGTCACCGCCCCGGTCCAGGGGACCCGCACGTACCGGCGGCGCTGCACCCGAGCGGCCGGTCCCCGGACCCGCAACCGCCAGGCCCGCACCGTGGGGCCGACCAGGTCGCGCCCCTCGAAGCTCGCGGGCAGAGCGAACATGCCGACCGGCGTGGGCCAGGACACGTGGCAGGAGGTGCCCCGTTCGGGGATCTCGACGTCCCCGCCGTAGTGCGGTGCGGCCACCCACAGCACATCCCCGGGCCAGCCGAGTTCCCGGGCCTCGGCCCCGGCGACGAGGTCCTCCACCCGGGAAGGCACGTCATTGGCGATGAGCGGCCCGTCCGGTTCCGGACCGGCGCCGACGCTGATCCGCACGAGGGTGTTCACCCCGGGCAGCACGCTGGCCGCGAGGTGCTCATCGGCAACGGCGAGCTCAAGTGTCACTTGCCCGATCTTGACGTTGAGCTTCTGTGCAAGGACTTTGCAGTTGATGA
>JARRQM010000296.1:0-3563 GCA_037381765.1 Kineosporiaceae bacterium | reverse complement strand
GACGGAGTCTCAGCGCGGCAACGTGATCCCGGTGGAGATCACGGTCTACGAGGACCGTTCCTTCACCTTCATCACGAAGACCTCTCCGGCCGCGGAACTCATCAAGAAGGCTGCGGGCGTGCCCAAGGGCTCCGGTGAGCCGCACAAGACCAAGGTCGGTCGGCTGACCCAGGCACAGGTGCGGGAGATCGCGCAGGCCAAGTTCGAGGACCTGAACGCCAACGACCTCGACCAGGCCTCGAAGATCATCGCCGGTACTGCCCGCTCGATGGGGATCACCGTCGAGGGCTGACCCCCATCTGTCCGGTTCCGAACCGGACATCCCGTTCAGTGGCAGGGTCCGCGCCGGCCCGACGACCACGCCTCCGGAATCGAGGAGCAGCAATGAAGCGCAGCAAGGCCTACCGCGCCGCCGCGGAGCGGCTGACCAGCCCCACCCCGTACTCGCCGCTGGCCGCCGTCCGGCTGGCCAAGGCGACATCGACGACCACGTACGACGCGACCGTCGAGGTCGCCTTCCGGCTCGGGGTCGACCCCCGGAAGGCGGACCAGATGGTCCGTGGCACCGTGAACCTGCCGCACGGCACCGGCAAGACCGCCCGGGTCCTGGTCTTCGCCACTGGTGAGCGTGCCGCGCAGGCCGAGGCCGCGGGGGCCGACCACGTCGGTTCCGATGACCTCATCGCCCGGATCCAGGGTGGTTGGCTGGACTTCGACGCCGTCGTCGCCACCCCCGACCTGATGGGTAAGGTCGGGCGGCTCGGCAAGATCCTCGGTCCCCGGGGGCTCATGCCGAACCCGAAGACCGGCACGGTGACCATGGATGTCGCCCGGGCCGTCGAGGAGATCAAGGGCGGCAAGATCGAATTCCGGGTGGACAAGCACGCGAACCTGCACTTCATCATCGGCAAGGTGTCCTTCAGCGAGACAGCCCTGGTGCAGAACTACGCGGCCGCCCTCGACGAGGTGCTGCGGCTCAAGCCGTCCTCGGCCAAGGGCCGCTACCTGCGCAAGGGTGTGATCACGACGACGATGGGTCCGGGTATTCCGGTCGACGTGAACAAGACCCGCGACCTGGAGTCCGAGGACGCCACCAGCGCCTGAGCCCCTCATCCGCGGCCCGGCCGACACGATCGGCCCGGTTCCGCGCCCCCTGGGCCGTCGAACGGACCCGCCCCCTTCCCGGGGCGGGTCCGTTCGTGTTTTTCGCATCCGGAGTGGTTTCACTGAATACTGCGTCGTTCCCCTATTTCAATCGCTGATGTGATGGTTTGTCGGCATCTGCCATGATCGGCTACAGTTCGGGCCTTCGAAGGAGCCCCCGGACGGGGTGGCCGGGGTTGTCGGGTTCCCCCGTGCCGGGGAACGTCACGAGGGATGTGCGGGGGACGGCGGATGGGTGCGGACGTGGACGATGTGGTGAGGGAACGCCCGGAGGCCGTGGGATCGGGGAATCCGTTGCGGCTGAAGACGGCGCAGCAGGTGTCCGAGGTCGTGGTCGGGGCCATGGAACGGGCGGGCTCCTACACCGTGGCGGTATCCGGCAGGGCTGAGGACGGCGTCGGCACGCGGGTCGAACAACGGGTCGTCCTCGGGGACGGTGCCGATCGGTACCGGGTGGACCTGGGGCACGGCGCGCGGGCTCGCAGCCTGGTCCACGTCGACGGGGTGTACTACGTCACGCTGGCCGTCCGGTCGGGGCCGTGGGAATGGCGGCGGGGGGACGGTGACAGTGCCGTCCGGAACCCGGACTTCGGGGATACCGTCCGCGCCAAGAACCTGGTCGAGCAGTTCCGGGCGATGGGTGGTGGGCGTCTCGTCGAGGCCGGGCCGGTCACCGTGCACGGTGTGCGGGGTACCCGCTATCTCCTGGAATACGGGGCGGACGAGTTGATGGAGATGGTGCGCCCGGAGACGGTCGATGAGCAGGAGATCGCCGAGCTGCGGGCGGACATCGGGGACGGTCGGGTGCGGACGGCGATCGCGGTGGGGGCCGACGGCCGCCCGCTGTTCTTGCAGATGGTGCAGGTCATCGGGCGGGAACCGACCGATGACCTGCCGGTGGGCCGGTTCTCCGGATGGGGAACGACCACGGTCGAGGTTCCTCCGGAGGGGAAGGTCGCACCCGCCCGGTAGCCGCCTCCCGGCCGTCCCGGGCGGTCACCCCGGCCGGCCAGCAACGTCGGGTCGGCTGTGGTCGCCCCGGCCCGGATCGGTAGGGTCACCGGGGCGTCCCGATCCTGGACCGGCGCGTGTGCGTCGGCGGCGGATGCGGACCGGAGGAGGGTGAGCGGCGAATGGTGCGACGAAACCGGGTCCGGGGTCTCGTCGGGAGTGCGGTGCTCGCCTTGTCCCTCACCGGGCTGGCCGGGTGCGGTTCCGGTTCGGCCGGTGCGGAGGGGACGGGGCCCGCCCGGTACACCTCCGCGGAGGCCCTGTCCGCCGCGGTGGTGGCGGCGATCCGGGCCGAGGGGTCCTACCTCACCCACATGACCCAGTCAACCGACCCGCTCGTCGTCGACACGGCGATGACCTTGACTGCCGGCGGGCCCGCGTACGCGGTGACGGTGAGCACCCGGGATCAGGTGGACAGCCTGGTCAGCGTCGACGGTTCGTACTACCTGCGGTCGGCGACCGTCGATACCGAGGCCACCCGGTGGACGCAGGTGCCGTCGGGGTCGGTGACGAGTAACCCCCGGGTCGCCTCCTTCGCCCTCGAAGCCGACTGGGCGACCCGGTTCGACGCCCTCCGTCTGGCGAAGTCCTTCGACGCGTCGGCGCCGAAGGAGGTCGATGGCGAGAGCATCACCATCTACACCCTCGTCGTCGACAGTGCGGCGCTGCCGAAGATGCTCCGGCTCGACCTGCTACCCGAGGACAAGCGGGCCGCGCTGGTGCAGAGCCTGCAAGGACAGTCCGCCGTTCTCGTGGTCAACCTCGGGGACGATGATCTGCCGCGCAAGGTCGTCTGGTCCTACCGGGCGAGTGACTCCCTCACCGTGGATACCCACTACGGGTTCTCCGAATGGGGGAAGACCCATGTGGTCGCGCCCCCGGCGGAACTCATCGACAAGTCGTGACGTGCCCGGACAGGGCCGCTCGGGGATGAGCTGCCCCGGGCAGAGCCGCTCCGGCAGGTTCCGTCCCGGCACCCGGACCGGGGGCCGATTTGGTGCCGGCGGCCGGCTGCTCTAGGCTGCGCACTGCCAAAGACCGCCGGTCACCGCCCTCTGGGGTGGTTGAAGGTCCCCGTACCCGGGGCGGCCCGCGCAGGTGAACGGAATCGAAGTCACCGGGCAGCTCCTTGCCCGATGCGTCGATGTGCGTCCGGTCCGCCGGATCGTCCACGCCCCGTGCGCCTGCGCCGGGGCGTTTCCCGTGTCCGGGCCCCCTTCCGCCGGCATCACCGCAGGAAGGAGGGCCATGGCGAGGCCCGAGAAGGCAGCCGCGGTCGCCGAGCTCGCGGAGCGTTTCCGCGCGTCGAACGCCGCCGTGCTGACCGAGTACCGTGGGCTGACCGTGGCGCAGCTGACGACGCTCCGCAAGAGCATCGCCGCGAACGC
>JARRQM010000295.1:0-3566 GCA_037381765.1 Kineosporiaceae bacterium | reverse complement strand
CGAGGCCGGCGGCGAGCCGGCCCACCGACTCCAGCCGGTTCGCCGTCGCGAGCTGCCGTTCGAGGTCCGTCAACCGGGTCACGTCGACGCCGACCCCGATCACCCCTCCGGGGCCGGCCGGGCCCGGATGGGGAAGGACGCTGAACAGCAGCCGACGTTCCGTGCCGTCGGGGGCCCACGCCGTCCCCTGCTGGTCCAGGGCGGCTACTCCGGCGGCTTGCACCTGGTTCTCGATCTCGGCCAGACGTTCGAGTAGGGCCTCGTTCCCGGTGTTCCGGGGAGCGTCCGCATCGGCCGGGGCGACGTCCGCGACGGCCGGAAGCGCAGCATCGGCCGGGAGTGCCGCGGCGGCCGGGAGTTCGGGCGGGCCGTGCAGGTCCTCGAAGGCCCGGTTGGCGCCGAGGAACTGTCCCTGCGCGTCTTTCCAGTAGACGAAGTGCGGGCTGGACTCGATCACCGTGGAGAGCAGTTGCTTCTCGCTGAGCAGGGCTGTGGCCTGAACCCGTACGGCCTTGTTCAGTTGGAGCAGGAGCACCCAGCAGGCGGCGAGGAGGAGCAGGGCGACCCCGAAGGAGGTGGGGATCGCCACGGCAGCCAGCTGGCTGCGCGCGGTCAACCGGGCCATGCTCTGCTGCCCGTGCCGGTCGTGCGTGGCTGCGGCCTCGGAGACCCGGGAGATCAGGGCGTCGACCCGGGGCCCGGTGAGTCCGGCGAGCTGCTGGGCCCGGGCCACCTGTCCGGCCTCGACGGCGGCGAATACCGTGCGCGCGTTCTGCGCGTACTGGCGATCCTCCATGAGCACGTACGTGGTCAACGCCTTGTCCTCGACCGTGCCGAGGACCTTCACCCGGTCGACCGCGGCGTGCAGGTCGGCCTGGGCCCGGACGAACTCGGCGCGTTGCGTCTCCCGCACCTCGGCGGCGGTGGGGGAGTTCTGGTCGGTCCCGAGATATCTCAGCTGCGCGCTGTACTCGCGGTTCGCCGCCGCGTTGATGTCCTGGTACGCCTGGGAGAGCGCCAGTTCCCGGGCGGTCTCCTGGGACCGTCGGCTGGTGTCCTGGGCCTGCCAGGTACTTGCCCCGGCCATCCCGGTCGCGGCGATGGCGAGCCCCACCGTGAGCGGAGCCAGACTGCGTAGTGCCCGGCCGCGTCCTGCCCGGTCGGGCAGCGCTCGCCCGCGTCGTGCCCGGTCGCGCCGGATCGGGCCGGGACGTAGCCGGCCGAGCCGGGGTCGGCCAGGTCGCGGCCGGTCGTCCGGACCACGCGTCCGGCGGCCGGGGAGGGTGTCGCGGGTCCCGGTCGCAGACGTCACTGGCCCGGCCCGGTCACCAGGCAATTCCCGGCCGAGACGGGGGTGCGGGGGACTCACGTCCACACCTGAGCGTGTCGGCGGGAACGGGGGGTGACTGAAATCCTGGGCCTCGGGGACGTCGTCGCCGGTCTCGGCCTTCGCGGGCGGTGCTGCGCCGCGTGGGTGGCCCGGAGTCCCACCGCTCGGTCCGACCTTGAGTCGGACGGCGTGGCGGTCGAGGACACGGGGGACATCGTGGAACCGAACCGGGCGGCGACGGTGAGCGGAAGCAGTCGGACGCCTCCACCTCGAAAGGACCAGTCCGTGAACAGTGCACTATTCCGGCGGGCCGGGAACTGACACGCGACGCTCGGACTGGTCACCGCCTGCGGCGGGTCCGCGTCCACCCCGGACGGGTCCGGCGCCGCGGACCCGGTCGTCGTCGCGGCCAAGGCCCTCGTCGAGTCGAGTCTCACCGCATCCAGCGGGTTCACCCCGCCGGTGAGCGGCCCGAAGGCCCAGACTCCCGGCGCGACCATCGTCTACGTGGCCGCCGACCTCACCAACGGCGGGATCAACGCGGTCGCCGACGGGGTCCGGGAGGCCGTGGCGAAGATCGGGTGGAAGGTCGTCGTCCTCGACGGTAAGGCCAGCGCCGAGGGCCGTACCGCGGCCCTGGAGGAGGCCATGGAGCTGGCTCCGGCCGGGATCATCCTCGGCGGGTTCGACGCCGCCGAGCAGTCCACGACCATCACCCAGGCGGTGGAGCGGAAGATACCCGTGGTGGGGTGGCACGCCGGGGCGAATCCTGGCCCCGACACCGCCATCGGACTGTTCACCAACATCACCACCGACCCGTTGGAGGTTTCCCGGATCGCGGCGGACTACGCCATCGCCGACTCCGACGGTACCGCCGGTGTGGCGATCTTCACCGACAGCCAGTACGAGATCGCGGTGAAGAAGGCGGACGCGATCCGGAATGAGATCCAGGCGTGTACGGGCTGCACGGTCCTCGAATACGAGGACACACCGATCGCCGAGGTCGACTCGCGGATGCCGGCTCTTGTCACCTCGATGCTGCAACGCAACGGTGCGAAGCTGACCTACCTGCTGGCGATCAACGGCAACTACTTCTCCGGGTCCCGCAGCGCCCTCGTCGACGCCGGGAAACCCGGTGCCGGCCCTCCGAAAACGGTCGCCGCGGGGGACGGGGACAGTGCGGAGTTCCAGCGCATCCGCAACAACGACTACCAGGCCGCGACCGTCGCCGAACCCCTGTACCTGCAAGGGTGGCAGCTCGTGGACGAGCTGAACCGGGCCGTCGCCGGACAGTCCGCCTCGTCCTTCGTCGCCAAACCTGGTCTCGTGACGAAGGAGAACGTGCCGGACGGCGACGTGTTCGACCCGGCGTCCGGCTACCGGGAGATCTACATGAAGGTCTGGACCGGCGCGTAGCCGCGGACGTCCGGATGCGGGAAGGGCCGGCGGGAAGGGCCGGCGACGATCACCCCGGGTTCACGAGGAAACGTTCGATGATCGCCCGGTCCGGGTCGCATTCGAAACTTGTGTTCTCCAACAAGTTGAATTCGGCTTGTTCCATCCCCGCATCATCGACGTTGACGGAGTATCCCTGTCCGACGCCGGAGAATGCTCTCCTGATCGTACGTACGTGCGCCTCGGCGAGAACGATGATCTCGTCCCGAAGACTCCTTTCTGTCCCCGCAATCCTCATATCGTGGTGATCGCGGTCCGGGAGGCGACGGGGCCGTGCGGGCAGGGGCCTGGGGCGCGCGGGCCCGAGCCGTGCCGGTGGGGCGCGGGTGCGGTCGGCACCCCGTGTCAGGTGCTCCCGGGGGGATTCGAACCCCCACCGAGCCGGGTTTGAGCCGGCCGCCTCTGCCGGTTGGGCTACGGGAGCGGGGGGACGCGTGCCGTGGGCGGGAGTCGAACCCGCAACGACCAGGCTCTCAACCTGGCACCTCTACCTGTTGGGTTACCACGGCGTACCCCCGGACGGATTCGAACCGCCACCGTCTCGAACCTGAGTCGAGTGCCTCTACCAGTTGGGCTACGAGGGCGTGCCCGGGACGGGGACGCAAGAGGTGCTCACCCATCCCGGGGGCACCCGACCTGGGCGCCGTTTCCGGGCGCCGGGACGCCGCTGAGGGGCGTGGGGTCGGGTGCTACCGGCGGCGTAGTCGCCGGGTGGGTCGCTGCGTGAACATGCCTTCACCGTAGGGCCGGTCCGGCGGGTCGGTCCACGGGTTTTCCGGCC
>JARRQM010000294.1:0-3583 GCA_037381765.1 Kineosporiaceae bacterium | reverse complement strand
CCGGGCACACGGCCCCAGGTGCGCTACGGGCCCCGGGGAAGGCCCCGGTCGCTGACCGGGGTTCCCACGGGGCCCATGGCGTTGCGTTCAGCCGACCGGCAAGGACTCCAGGGCCGCCCGCAACCGCTGCACTTCCGACTCGGCGACGGCCAGCCGGTCCCGGATCTTGTCCACCACATCCGCAGGGGCCTTGGCGAGGAACTGGGGGTTGCCAAGTTTCGCCTGGGCCTGGGTCCGTTCCCGGATCGCGGCGGCGAGGTCCTTGTCCAGACGTCGACGTTCCGCCCCGAGGTCGATCGCCCCGGACAGGTCGAGTTCCACGGTGACCGTTCCCGAGGTGAGCGTGGCCGACGCGGTGAACCCCGCTGGTGGCGCGGACAACCGGGCGAGCGCGCGCACCTCATCCTCATGGGCGGCCAACCCGGTGGCGTCCAGTCCGGTGATCCGGCCGGCGACCCGCTGGCCCGGTTTCAGCCCCTGGTCCGCGCGGAACCTGCGGACCTCCGTGACCAGCCGCTGCAGGGCACCCACCTCGTCCTCGGCGGGGGCGTCCACGGGCCTGCCGGCGTACTTCGGCTCGGCCTCCGGCCAGGCCGCGACGACGAGGGACTCCTGCCCGGTCAGCTCCGTCCACAGGGCGTCGGTGACGAACGGGATCACCGGGTGCAGGAGCCGGAGCACGACATCGAACACTTCGCCGAGCACCCGCCGGGTCACCGCGGCCGGCTCACCGCCGGTAGCCAGCGGGAGCTTGGACAGTTCGAGGTACCCGTCGCACACCTCGTCCCAGACGAAGTGGTAGAGCAGGTCCGTGGTCTTGGCGAACTGGAAGTCCTCGTAGCCGGCGTCGGCCTGGGCGGTCACGGTGGCGAGCCGGGAGAGGATCCACCGGTCCACCACGGACTGCCGGTCGACCGGCGGCAGCGGCCCGTTCACGCTCGCGCCGTTGAGCAGCCCGAACCGGGTGGCGTTCCACAGTTTCGTGCAGAAGTTCCGGCTGCCTGCCGCCCACTCCTCGCTGATCGCCTGGTCGGCGCCGGGGTTGGCGCCGCGGGCAAGGGTGAAGCGGAGGGCGTCGGCACCGAACCGGTCCATCCACTCCAGCGGGTCCACGACGTTCCCACGGGACTTCGACATCTTCTTGCCGTGCCGGTCCCGGACCAGACCGTGCAGGACGACGACGTCGAACGGTGGCACCCCGTCCATCGCGTACAGACCGAACATCATCATCCGGGCAACCCAGAAGAAGAGGATGTCGTAGCCGGTGACCAGCACACTCGTCGGGTAGTACCGCTCCAGATCGGCGGTGGAATCCGGCCAGCCGAGAGTGGAGAACGGCCACAGCCCGCTGGAGAACCACGTGTCGAGCACGTCGGAGTCCTGGGTCCAGCCCGCCGGCGGCGTCCCGTCCGGACCGGCGCCGGGCAGGGTGTCATCCGGGCCGAGACAGACCACCTCACCGTCCGGGCCGTACCAGACCGGAATCCGGTGCCCCCACCACAGCTGCCGGGAGATGCACCAGTCGTGCATGTTGTCGACCCAGGCGAACCAGCGGCCCTCCATCTCGGTCGGGTGGATACGCACCCGACCGTCCCGCACGGCGTCCCCGGCCGCCTCGGCCAGCGTCCGCGTAGCCACGAACCACTGCAGGGACAGGCGGGGTTCCACCACGGTGTCGCAACGCGAGCAGTGCCCGACAGCATGGCTGTACGGACGTTTCTCGGCACCGGTCCGGCCCTGCTCGCGCAGGGCGGCGAGGACGGCCTCACGGGCGGCGAACCGGTCGAGACCGTCGAACGCCGTCCCCGTGCCGGTGATGGTCCCCTCCGGGGTCATCACGTTGATCGAGGCGAGCCCGTGCCGCTGGCCGATCTCGAAGTCGTTCGGGTCGTGCGCCGGGGTCACCTTCACCGCCCCGGTACCGAACTCCGGGTCCACATGGGTATCGGCGACGACCGGGATCCGCCGGCCGACCAGCGGCAGCTCCACCTCGGTGCCGATGAGGTGGGCGTACCGGGGGTCGTCGGGATGCACGGCGATCCCGGTGTCGCCGAGCATCGTCTCCACCCGGGTGGTGGCGACCACGATCCGGGATGGGCCGTCCGGCTCACCGTAAATGAGTTCGACGAGTTCGCCGTCGTCGTCCTGGTGCTCCACCTCGATGTCGGACAGGGCGGTATGGCAGCGCGGACACCAGTTGATGATCCGCTCGGCCCGGTAGATGAGTTCGTCGTCGAACAGCCGTTTGAAGATCGTCTGCACGGCCCGGGACAGGCCCTCGTCCATGGTGAACCGTTCCCGGGACCAGTCCACGGAGTCGCCGAGGCGGCGCATCTGGCCGAGGATCTGCCCGCCGGAGGCCTCCTTCCATTCCCAGACCTGCTGGACGAACGCCTCGCGGCCGACGTCGTGCCGGGTCCGCCCGTCCTTGCGCAGTTCCCGCTCGACGACGTTCTGGGTGGCGATCCCGGCATGGTCCATCCCGGGCAGCCAGAGCGTGTCGTAGCCCTGCATCCGGCGGCGGCGGACGATCGTGTCCTGGATGGTGTGGTCGAGGGCGTGACCGATGTGCAGGCTGCCGGTGACGTTCGGCGGGGGGATGACGATGGAGAACGGCTCCCCGGTCGCGGTGCCGCCGCCGGCGCCGTCGTTGTCCCCATCGCCCTGGTCGGGGGTGAAGTAGCCGCGCTCGACCCAACGTCGGTACAGCGGGCCCTCGACATCGGCGGGGACGTACACGGACGGCAACGTGGTGGCGGTTCGCTCGTCGGCGGGAGCCGACGGTGAGGTGCCGGACGGTGTGGTGGCCATGATGGGGATCCTCGAAAGGTCGTCACGCGGAAAGGAACGTTCCGGTCCGGATCGCGGCCGGGAACGGTCGGCATCGCCGATAGGGGGCTCGTGGGCCATCGGGAGCGCCGATCTGGAATGCGGTTACGGCGGGAGACAGCGGCGGGGACGTGGCCGACCGCCCGACGGCGGTCAGCCGCGGGCTACTCGCTGCTCAGATCCGGACCTCGACATGCTCCGATGGTAGCGCCTCGGACCGGCGGACCGAGCACGTCGCTCAGCGGGGCTTCCCCTGGCACACCCGCGACGTCACCCGGCGCTCAGGCGGACTTCTCCCGACGCTCCCGCGACTTCCGGGCCGGGACTTCTCGGGGCACCAGGGTCGGGTTGACGTTGTTGAGCACGACCTCGCGGTTGACCACGACCCGCGCCACATCCTCACGGCTGGGCACGTCAAACATCACGGGGAGCAGGACCTCCTCCATGATGGCCCGCAGCCCGCGGGCGCCGGTGCCGCGCAGGATCGCCTGGTCAGCGACGGCTCCGAGGGCGTCCTCACTGAACTCCAGCTCCACCCCGTCGATCTCGAACATCCGCTGGTACTGCTTGACCAGGGCGTTCTTCGGCTGGGTGAGGATGGAGACGAGCGCTTCGCGGTCAAGGTTCGCCACCGTGGTGATCACCGGCAGGCGCCCGATGAACTCGGGGATGAGCCCGAACTTCAACAGGTCCTCGGGCATGACGTCGGCGAACGGGTCCGCGTCCCCACGTGCGGTGTGTAGTTGGGCACCGA
>JARRQM010000293.1:0-3592 GCA_037381765.1 Kineosporiaceae bacterium | reverse complement strand
GGAAGGAGCTGGCGGAGTTCCTGTTCGCCCGGGCGATAGAGCACGACGCGCCGAAGCTGCCGTTCCGGCTGGCGTGCAAGTACCTGATCTCGGCGCGGGTGGAGCACCTGCTGACCGACCGGTTGCCGGCCGAGCTGGACGAGCTGCTGGTGGCCGATCCTCTGCCGGACCGGACCCGGCTCGCCGGGCTGGCTACGGGGCCGACGTCGTCCAGCCCGGCGGCGATCAAGCAGGAACGGGAGAAGCTGACCTTTCTGCGCCGGAGGGACGCCTACACCCGCCTCTGGAACGCTCGTACCGTGACCGCGCCGCGCGAGGCTCTCAGGGCGAGGTATTCGCCAGGACGGCTGCCGAGTATGAGCGGCCCTTGCAGCCCAGGCGGCCAGGACGTGCGTGGGCAGGCCAGACCATGACCGCGGGCCGTCAGCGGCATCTGTCACAGGTGGACCCGTTTCCCCTGCCGACTATGTGCTGCGCCATGGCCACGAAGTCGCGGGCAAGAGGGTGTGCGTGGGTCCGAGGCCAGGCCAGGACGACCGGAACAGCCGGGGCATCCGGGAGCGGCCGGTATACGACCCGGGGGTGCGGGTGCAGAGTAGAGGTGGAGGACGCGGAGACGCCGATCCCGCGCCCGCTCGCGATGGCCTCAACCCACTCGTCAATGTTGTGCACCTCAACCACGTGGGCGTCAGAGGAGCGGTAGCCCCACAAGGTGCGAGGGGTGCTCCCCGTAGCAACGTTGATCACTAAGGGTTCGTTTTCAAGGTCTGCTAGTTCGACAGCCGATCGGTCGACGAGCACGTGATCACTGGGCAGGACAGCCATCCGAGGCTCGGCGCGAAGGACAACGTGGGAGACCTTCCCGCGAGGTGGTGTTCCGCGCAAGAGCGCCAGATCACTACGGCCGTCGTCGAGGCCGGCGAGCGGTCCGTCGTCGCATCGGATCAAGCGCACGGAGAGGCCCGGATGCATGACCTCGAACTCGGTGATGAGGGAACTGGTGTCCTCAGCCAGAGCATTCCAGGTGAAGCCGACACGTAAAGTCGGATTGCGGGATGTTGTCGTGGCGTAGGCATCCTCGACGGCGGCCAGAATACGCCGGGCGTGTGGCTCCAGTACGGCACCGGCCTCAGTAAGGCGCGCGGTGCCGCTGTCGCGGACGACGAGCCGTAGGCCGGCCATGCGCTCCATCTGGGCGATCGTTCGACTCAACGACGACTGAGAGATCCACAAGGACTCAGCCGCACGAGTGAAACTCTGGTGATCGGTGACGGCCACCAGAGCCCTGAAGTGGCGCAACTCCCAGGGCGGTGGGACAGCCGGCTGGTCCATGGAAAGCCCGCCCTCTCGTGGGGTGAACTGCAATTATGCATCCCACGTATGAGCGATGCACATTACACACTTCCATGTGCATACGATGATCGCTAGGTTCCTTTGAGTCGCGACTGAAGCGATCGCCGAATCTGGCGCAGCAACTCACCTTCGACTTGGAGGAATATGTCCTCGCGCATCATCGGAAAGATCGACCTGGACCGCACGCTGCTCGAAGACGACCTCGCGACATTGCGCTCCTTTCCCCGGATCGAGGAGGCTTACGACGAGTTCAGCTCCGGCTACGGGAAGAACTGTTCGCTGTGGAATTCTTCCGGCGAGGCGACCGACACCACCTACCGGGACCTCGGCGAGAAGATCCAGCAGACCGAGTATGGGCGGCGCCTGCCCTACCTGGAGAGGGTCGTCCGCAAGAGCTTCGACATGCGGAACGTCACGATGGTGCGAGCTCGCAACCTGATCGACGCGATAGTCATCCCGCACCGGGACTTCGTGGAACTTGGTAAGAGCAAGGAACACTACTTTCGTCTATTCATGGTCCTGGAAGACAATTCGTCCGCTTTTCACTCCGACGAACAGGCCGTCTTCCGTATGCGTCCTGGTGAGGTCTGGTTCCTCGACGCCGCCTCGGTCCACGCTGCCGTCAATTTCTCCACCGCGAGCCGCCAGGCGATCTGCGTCGACTTCGTCTTCGACGAGCCCTTTGCGGATCGGGACGTCTTCGCCGACCCCAAGCTATACCAGCCAGGCATCAGGCCTGACACCCCGGCCCGTCAGCCCCTGGCCGCCAACTTCCAAGAGCACCTCCTGGCACTGGGACGAGTGATCAACGCCGACAACGTCAAGGACATCCTGTTCTTACTTTCGAAGATCCACTTCAAGACGGATGTCTCCATATCCGCCGCCTACGACTGGCTGGTAACCGTCTGCCGAGCCAGTGGTGACGACGCGCTGGTGGCCAAGGCCGAGGACGTGCGTCGTTACATGATCGAGAAGCGGGCCATGAACGAGCGAATCACCATCGCAGCGACGGGCTGACCAAAGTGTCTGGGCCGAAGAGGCAAGGTCTCTTCGGCCCAGACACTTGGCAGCAAACGACCATCAACTTTCCTGGAAGAGCCGTGCTCCTGCCGACCCGGGCCAGAATCCCCGGCCACTCCTTGGCCATGACGGCCCCCTGGGCCTTCGTGCTGATGTGGTCCAGCGGCGCTATCTTCGCCGAACTGGGGCTGCGCTACGCGGCTCCTTTCGCTTTTCTTGCCATCCGCGCCACGCTCTCGGCCGCAATTGCCTGGGCAGTTGGCGTCCGGATCCGAGATGTCATGCCTGCCGACGCCTCAGCTTGGAGGCGGACCATCGGGGTCGGCTTGGTCATGCAAGGCGGCTACCAGGCCATGTTCTTCCTAAGTCTCCATCGCGGGATCTCGGCTGGCACCCTGGCGGCAGTCTTGGGGATGCAGCCCCTCCTCACCGGCATGTTCACGGCCGGCCGACGCGCGCCCTGGACAGGTCTCGCTATCGGACTGGCGGGTCTCTTTCTCGTCGTCGCCGACACCATCGACCCGGAGGACTTCACTGCCTCCGCAGGGGGCGTTGTGGCGGCCGTAGGCGCACTGCTCTGCATGACGTTCGGCACCATCGCTCAGCAGCGGCTCACGGGGACCGGGCTCTGGAGCAGCATCGCCATTCAGCAATCTGCCGCCAGTGGTCTCTTCGTGCCGCTGGCGCTGGCCACCGGGCAGACGACCGTCGTCGCCGACCCGCGTTTCTGGGCTGCTGCGGCCTGGATGGTCATCGTGGTCTCAACTGGAGCTACGGCATTGCTGTTCGTCATGGTCCGGCAAGGCAACCCCACCCGCGTCAGCAGCCTCTTCTACCTGGTACCTCCTGTCACCGCCTTGCTCGACTTGGTGGTATACGGCCATGCACTCGCCCTCCCCCAAGGGGCGGGAACGGCCCTGGTCGTGCTCGCCCTTCTCCTCGTCAGACGTACGCACACGCCTCCCGCCCAGCACAACGCCGTCCAGGGCATTGACCGCGGCGATACCGAGGTTCGTGCAATCCCGACTACGCCAGCTGCGAGCGACTCCTGAATGGTGGCGTTCGTCAAGGGATCCCCCAGCGGGCAGCCCTGACCCGGTTCGCGTGCACGAACCACCAGGCCGGACGCCGTCGCAGTAGACCCGTCCGGTGAACGTCTCACCGGTCGGGGCCTATCCGTACGCTCCGGCGCCATGACCACCACGGCGGCCAGGGCCGG
>JARRQM010000292.1:0-3604 GCA_037381765.1 Kineosporiaceae bacterium | reverse complement strand
GTCCCGGCGGCTGGCGGTGAAACGGAGAGCCCCCAGACCGTCCGGTTCGACGCCCCCGGCCCCCGGGCGCGGCGACGTCACGCCGTCCTCACCGTCCTCGGCGTCCTGATGCTCCTCGCCGGGGTCGTCGTGGTGCTCCGCAAGATGGCGGCGGCGGAGCAGCTGCACGGGTACATGTGGACCCCCTTCTTCCAGGTGGAGGTGTGGACCGAGTACCTGCTGCCCGGCCTGCTCGACACGGTCAAGGCCGCGGCCCTGTCGGTCGTCCTCGCCGGGGCGTTCGGGCTGATCTTCGGGATGGGGCGGCTGTCCGAGCACCGATTGATCAGCTGGTCGTCCGGGATCGTCGTCGAGTTCTTCCGGGCCGTCCCCGTCCTGATCATGATGATCTTCATGTTCCAGGTGTACGCGGTCAACCAGGTGTTCGAAAGCACGCTCAACCCGTTCGCCGCCGTCGTCACCGCGTTGACCTTGTACAACGGGTCGGTCATCGCGGAACTCGTCCGGTCCGGGGTGCACAACCTGGCCGCCGGGCAGGGGGAGGCCGGGCTGTCGATCGGGCTCACCCGGGGGCAGACCCTGCGGGCGATCCTCCTGCCGCAGGCCCTCACGGCGATGCTGCCGTCCCTGGTCTCCCAGATGGTCGTCATCCTCAAGGACTCCGCACTGGGCACCGTGATCACCTACACGGAGCTGTTGTCCTGGTCGAAGACGCTCGGTTCGGCCTATGCGAACACCCTGCCCGCCTACATCGTCGCCGCGGTGCTGTTCATCTTGATGAACTACACCTTGACCCGGTTCGCCAGCTGGGTGCAGCAGCGTACGGGGCGTCGGGTCGCCGCGTCGGGAACGGCGGTGGAGGAGGTCGCTGCGGGCATTCCGCCCGCCGAACCCCCGCAACCGGTCGGCACCCGGTGAATGCCCGCTGACAGCCCGGTGGCCACCCACGACCCGGCGCGGGTCGGGGCGGACCACCGGGCCGTCCACCCCGACCCGTACCCTGAACGGGCCATGACCTCGACCGCTCCCCAGCCGCGCAGCTACCAGCTGCGCACCTACGGCTGCCAGATGAACGTGCACGACTCCGAGCGGATCGCCGGGGTCTTGGAGGCGGCCGGCTACCGCCGCGCCGGCGCCGGGGAACAGGCCGACCTCGTCGTGTTCAACACGTGCGCGGTTCGCGAGAACGCCGACAACCGGCTCTACGGCAACCTCGGCCATCTCGCCCCGGTGAAGGCCGCGAGCCCGGGGATGCAGATCGCCGTCGGCGGCTGCCTGGCCCAGAAGGACCGGGCGGAGGTGGTGCGCCGGGCCCCGTGGGTCGATGTCGTGTTCGGTACGCACAATCCCGGTTCCTTGCCGGCGCTGCTGGAACGGGCCCGGCACAACGCCCGGGCCGAGGTCGAGATCCTCGAATCGCTCGACGTGTTCCCTTCGACCTTGCCGGCCCGCCGCGAGTCCGCCTACGCCGCCTGGGTGTCGATCAGCGTCGGCTGCACGAACACCTGCACCTTCTGCATCGTGCCGGCGCTGCGCGGTACCGAACGTGACCGGCCGCCCGGTGACGTGCTCGCCGAGGTGCGGGCGCTGGTCGCGGAGGGGGTCGTCGAGATCACCCTGCTCGGCCAGAACGTCAACACCTACGGCCGGGAGTTCGGCGACCAGGCCGCCTTCGGCCGGTTGCTCCGCGAGGTCGGCCGGGTCGAGGGCCTGGAACGGGTGCGTTTCACCAGTCCGCATCCGGCGGCTTTCACCGATGACGTCATCGAGGCGATGGCGCAGACCCCGACGGTGATGCCGCACCTGCACATGCCGTTGCAGTCCGGGTCGGACGACGTGCTGCGGCGGATGCGTCGCTCCTACCGGACCGACCGGTACCTGGGCATCCTCGACCGGGTGCGGGCCGCCATCCCTGACGCCGCGATCAGCACCGACATCATCGTCGGGTTCCCCGGGGAGACCGAGGACGACTTCGCCGCGACCCTCGACGTCGTCGCCGCGGCCCGGTTCGCCCAGGCCTTCACCTTCCAGTACTCCCCGCGTCCCGGGACCCCCGCTGCGGAGTTGCCCGATCAGGTGCCGCCGGAGGTCGTCCAGGAGCGGTACGCCCGGCTCGTCGCCGTCCAGGAGCAGATCTCCTGGGAGGAGAACCAGGCGTGGCAGGGGCGCACCGTCGAGGTCCTGGTCACCGAGGGGCAGGGGCGTAAGGATGGGACGACCCGGCGGATGTCCGGGCGGGCCCCGGACAATCGGCTCGTGCACTTCGCCGTGCCCGGGGCCGGCCCCCGTCCGCGGCCCGGCGACTTCGTCACGGTGACGGTGACCCGCGGGGCGCCGCACCACCTCGAAGCCGACGGCGCGGCCGATCCCGGGACGGACCCGGCACGTGGCGCCGACGTCAGCGCGGGCACCGACGCGGGCACCGATGCGGGCACCGGTGTCGGCGCGGGCACTCGGACCTCCACCGGGACCGGCACCGGTGCCTTCCGGGTCCGGCGCAGCCCGGGCGGAGACGCCTGGGAACGGAGCGTTCCCGGACCCGGCGGGGTCAAACTCGGGATGCCGACGGTGCGCCGCTGAGAGCGCGTCGCCGAACTGCGCCGTCCGGGTGCCGCGCAGTGCCGACGCGGAGTTCGAAGACGCGCGCTGACGTCCGCGTCGCCTGCTGGGACGCAGACCGGGGCGGCAGCCGGTCAGTCCCGGTTGTGCCGTAACCGTTCGGGGACGTGCCAGCCGTGCACCGCCGAGATCATCGTCACGGCCGCCTTGGCCGCGGCCACGTCGTGGACCCGGACCACCCGGGCCCCCGCCGCGACGCACATGGCGAGGGTGGTCACCGTCCCCGCGGTGAGCGCGACCGGCTGGCGGCCGGCCACTTCCTGCACGAAGTCCTTCTTCGATACCGAGGCGAGCAGCGGGTAGGGCAGGTCGGCGATCTCCGCGAGCCGCCGGGTCAGTTCGAGGGAGTGCAGGGTGTTCTTGTGCAGGTCGTGGCCCGGGTCGATGACGAGTTGCTCGGGGCGGACCCCGAGCCGGACGGCCTCGGCCACCCGGGAGGCGAGGAAATCGCGGACCTCGTCGACGACATTCCCGTACTGCGGTGCGGGGACGGGCACCCGCGGGGCGGCGAGGGTGTGCGTGATCACCAGGGTGGCACCGGTTCCCGCAGCGACCTCGGCCATCGCGGGGTCCCGCAGCCCCGAGGTGTCGTTGATGACGTGGGCCCCGGCCCGGACGCAGGCGTCGGCGACCTCGGGCCGGAAGGTGTCGACGGAGATGGCCACCCGGCCGAGTGCGACGAGGTGCCGGACCAGCGGGAGCAGCCGTTCGATCTCCTCGGCAGCACCGACCTCGGCGCTGTGCGGGGAGAACGGCACCGCACCGACGTCGACCCAGTCGGCGCCGAGCCGGACCGCCCGGTCGGCGGCGGCGATCGCGTCGGAGAGGGCGAAGTGCCGGCCCCGGTCGTAGAAGGAGTCCCGGGTCCGGTTGACGATCGCCATCACGGCGACCTCGCGGGTGAAATCGAATGTGCGCGGTCCGATCACCCGGACCAGGCCGTCCCGGACCCCACCGGGCCGGGCCGTCTCCGGGGCGCCGCGGG
>JARRQM010000291.1:0-3616 GCA_037381765.1 Kineosporiaceae bacterium | reverse complement strand
CTCCAAGGTGGCGCTGGCCCGGCAGTGCGCGCAGGCGAGCCCGCAGGCCCGGGTGGTCTCCCAGAAGACCAGCATGGGCCGCTGGGCGTAGTCGACCCGGGCGGACGGCACCGCTGCCTGTCCGGGGGGCAGGGCCGCGCGGGACCCCGGGTGCCCACCACCGGGATGTCCCGCCCCGGACCGTCCGCCCGGGTGTCCGGCGCCCGGGCGTTCCGCGGGCCCGGTGCCCGTCGCGGGCGGCGCCCCGGCAGGGTCGTCGTCCGATCCGGACCCGGAAGCCCCGTTGCCGGACGTCCCGTTCCCGGACGTCCCTGCGCTGTGCCCGCTCACCGTCAACCTCCCTGTGTTCCGGTGGCGGCTCCGGAGGCGGACGGGACCTCGCCGTCCAGGGACGCCGCCACGGCGTCGGCCACCCCGGCCGCCTGGGTGAGGCAGCCCGCGATGCCGACCCCACGATAGGCGGCGCCGGTGACGTGGATCCCGGGCAGGTCGTGCAGTTCCCGGGCGAGGGTGACCAGGCGGCGCTCGTGGCCCACCGTGTACTGGGGCATCGAGTCCGGCCAGCGCCGTACGACGACCTCCGTCGGCTCGCCCCGGACCTGCATGGACTCGGCGAGTTCGGCGCGAACCCGGCTGACGATCTCCGCATCGGACATCGCCTCCCAGCGGGTGTCCCCGTCCCGGCCGACGGCGCAACGCAGCACGGTCACCTCGTCGTCCCGTAGGTGCTCCCACTTCGCCGTCGACCACGTGCAGCCGACGATCATCCGGCCTTCCCGCGGCGGGACGAGGAACCCGGTGCCGTCCAGCGGGCGCCCGATCTGCTCGCGCCGGTAACCGAGCATCACCGTGGCCACCCCGACGTAGGGGATCGCCCGGAGCGCGGAGGCCGCCACCGCACTGTGCGGGACGAGCAGGTCCGCGGTGACCGGGGCAGGGGTGGCGAGGACGACGGCGTCGGTGTGCACCGGGTCGCCCCCGGCGATGTCCAGGCGCAGGCCGTCCCCGGTCCGGGCGATCCCGGTGACCGCGGCATTGGTGCGCACCCGGGCCTGCGGCATCGCCGCGACGAACGTGTCGACGAGGTGCTGCAACCCGCCGGCCACCGACACCATGCCGAGGTTCGGGATGGTCCGACCCGCCGCGGACCGGGCACCTGCGGATACGGCCGCAGTAGGCCGGGCCGGTGCGGGACCGTTCCGGGCGACGCCTTCCCCGGCGGCGCCGTCCTTGGCAGCACTGTTCCCGGCGGTGCCGTCCCGTACGGCACTGTTCCCGGCGGTGCCGTCCCCGTTGGGCCGAACCGCGGCGGAACGGGCTCCCCCGGCGGCGGCCCGGTGGCGCAGGGCGAGGTAGGTACTCCGGTTACCTCGGGCGGCGAGGTACACCTCGGGGACCGAGCTGCGGGCGCTCAATGCATCGGCCCGACCCGCATGGACCCCGCCCAGCAGGGGTTCGATGAGCTGCTCGAAGACTTCCCGGCCGAACCGGGGACGGAGCAGTTCGGCGATGGTCGGGTCGGCCGGCAGCGGGCTGCGCGGCAGGACAAAGTCCGCACCGGCGCGCAACGCCCCCCAGGGGGACAGCAGCCGGGAACGCAACAGCGGCAGCGGCGTCTCCGGCACGCCGAACAGGGACATCGGTGGCAGCGGACGCAGCCGCCCCCGGGTCCACACGTAGGCGCGGCGGCTGGCCGGCCGGCTCAGGTCGTCGAGCAGGCCGAGGTCGGTGAGCAGTCCGGCGACCAGCGGGGAGCGGGCCAGGATGGCGTCCGGGCCGGCGTCGATGGGCAGGCCGGCGACGGTTTCGGTACTGATCCGCCCGCCGAGTTCCGGCCCCGCCTCCAACAGCGTGACCTCGATCGGGCCCCTGGCGGAGGCCCCGGTCGGGACCCCGGCGGAAGCCCCCGCAGAGGCTCCCGCCCCTTCCTGGCGGCGGCTGAGGTAGTAGGCCGTGGCCAGCCCGCTGATCCCGCCCCCCACCACGGTGACGCGTCGCTGTGCCGCCACGACCCCTCCTTCCGCGCGCAGGACGGGCCACCGCCCTCCGGTGGGCCGGCCGCCTGCGCCTGTGGACCCGGTCATCGAACACCCTCGCCGGGGAACGGGCCCACGGTCCCCCCGCGCGAATGTCGACGACCTTGGTGTATCACCCACACAACCGCCGCACGAGTCATTCCGGCCGTAGCGTTGCCCTGATGTCTCCCTCCGCCGACCCCACCGCCCGCAGTCTCGCCGACGAGCTGCGCGCCTGGCCCGCCGACCGCCTCGCGGCTCTGCTCCGGGACCGGCCCGACCTCGCCGTCCCGATCCCGGAGGACCTCACCGCACTCGCCACCCGGGTGAGTTCGCGGGTCAGCGTCCAGCGGGCCCTGGACGGGCTGGACACGCCCGCCCTTCAGGTGGTCGAGGTCCTCGCGGCGCTCCCGGAGCCGACCGCCCCCGGTGCGGTGACCCGGCGCTGGGGTTCCCCGGCCGCCCCGCAACTCGCCCGGCTGCGCGACCTCGCCCTGGTCTGGGGCCCGCCGCGCGGGATACGGCTGGTGCGCACCGTCCGCGACGTCCTCGGCCCGCATCCGGCGGGGCTCGGCCCGCCACTCGCCGAGGCGCTGGACCGGCGTTCCCCGCAGCGGCTCGCGCAGCTCCTCACCGATCTCGGGCTACCCCCCGCGGCCGATCCGGAGACGGCCCTGACCGGCCTCAGCGCGCATCTCGGCGATCCCGGGACGGTCCGGTCCCTGCTGGACACCGCCCCCGACGGGGTACTCGCCCTGCTCGACCGGCTCACCTGGGGTCCGCCGGTGGGGCGGGTCGCCGACGCGGACCGCCCGATCGGCCCGGACACGATGCACCGGCCGGTCGACTGGCTGCTCGCGCACGGCCTGCTCGCCGTCGCCGACAACGCCCATCTCGTGCTGCCCCGGGAGGTGGGTCTCGTCCTGCGGGACGGCCGGGTGCACCGGTCCCCAGAACCGTCCCCGCCCTCGCTGTCGGGCCCGACCCGGTCGACGGCGAGGGTCGTCGGGGCGGCCACCGGAACCGCGGCCGAGGCGGTCCGTCTCGTCGACGCCCTCGGCGCGCTACTCGGTGCCGCCCCCGTCCCGGTGCTCCGCTCCGGCGGGCTCGGCGTCCGGGACCTGCGACGGATCGCCACGGCCCTCGACGTTCCCGAATCCGCCGCGGCCCGGCTCACCGAGATCGCCCGTGCCGCCGGCCTGATCGGCACCGACCAAGAAACCGATCCGCACTGGGCCCCCACCCCGGCCTTCGACATGTGGCGCACCGGCACGCCCGGGCAGCGCTGGGCCGACCTCACCGAGGCCTGGCTCGCCACGTCGCGGGTCCCAGGACTGGTCGGGACCCGCGACGAGAAGGACACCCCCCGGCAGGCCCTCGGGCCCGGACTGGACCGTGCCGAAGCCCCCGAACTGCGTCGGCGGATCCTCCGGGTACTCGCCGACGCCCCGGCCCCGGACGGACAGTGCGCCGCCCCCGGACCGGAACCGGTGCGCGCCTACGTGGACTGGGCCCGTCCCCGGCGGGCCGGCCGGGCCCGGGACGCCCTGATCGGCTGGACCCTCGACGAGGCGTCCTGGCTGGGGGTGACCGGGGCCGGA
>JARRQM010000290.1:0-3617 GCA_037381765.1 Kineosporiaceae bacterium | reverse complement strand
CTCCGGATCCGGCGGGACGGATCCGTCCCGTCGACGGCGCCCAGCTGTGGACGGTGGATGCGGCCCGCCGCCGCCCGCTGCGAGGATGAGACCGATGTCCGAGGATCTGTTCGCCGCCGACCCCACACCGGCCCCCGCCCCCGCCCCCGCCCGGACCGGCGCCCCGGCCGCTGTCCCCGCACCCGTCGCTGCTCCCGTACCGGCACCGGTCCGGACCAGCGCCGGTGCCGGTACCGGTGTCGGCCCGCACCGCGGCGCCGACGACATGCTCGACGGCCTCGACCCCGAACAACGCACCGTGGCCACCGCCCTGTCCGGCCCGGTGTGTGTGCTGGCCGGCGCCGGAACCGGGAAGACCCGGGCGATCATCCACCGCATCGCCTACGCGGTACACGCGGGGGTGTACGTGCCGCAACGGGTTCTCGCCGTCACCTTCACCGCCCGGGCCGCCGGGGAGATGCGCACCCGGCTGCGCCGTCTCGGCATCGGCGGCGTCCAGGCCCGTACCTTCCACGCGGCGGCCCTGCGCCAGCTGTCCTACTTCTGGCCGCAGGTGATCGGCGGGCAGCTGCCCCGGCTGCAGGAGCACAAAGCCGGGCTCGTCGCCGACGCCGCGGCCCGGCTCCGGTTGACCGTCGACCGGGCCGCGGTCCGCGACCTCGCCGCCGAGATCGAGTGGGCGAAGGTCGGGATGCTCACCCCGCAGACCTACCCGCAGGCCGCCGTGGCCGCGGGCCGGGAACAGCCCGGAGGGTTCGAGCTGGCCACCGCCGCCCGCCTGCTGGAGGTCTACGAGGAGGTGAAGACCGACCGGGGGGTGCTCGACTTCGAGGATGTGCTCCTGCTCACCGCGGGCATCCTGGAGGAGCATCCGCAGGTACGCGACACCGTCCGGGCGCAGTACCGGCACTTCGTCGTCGACGAGTACCAGGACGTCAACGCCCTGCAGCAACGGCTGCTCCAGCTGTGGCTCGGGGACCGAACCGACGTGTGCGTGGTCGGTGACCCCAGCCAGACCATCTACTCCTTCACCGGCGCGTCCCCGGAACACCTCATCCGCTTTCCCGAGCGGTTCCCCGGCGCCCAGGTCATCCGTCTGGTCCGGGACTACCGCTCCACCCCCCAGGTGGTCGACCTCGCCAACCGGCTGCTGTCCCGGGCCGGCCGGGCCGGACTGCCCACGAGCTCCCGGGTCGAACTCATCGCCCAGCGCCCCGCCGGGCCCGCCCCCACCCTCACCGTGCACGACGACGACGTCGCCGAGGCGGCCGCGGCCGCAGCCCGGGCCCGGGCGCTCGTCGACGCCGGGGTCCGCCCCGCCGAGATCGCCGTTCTCTACCGCACCAACGCCCAGTCCGAACAACTCGAGCAGGCATTCGCGGACGCGCACCTGCCGTATCTGCTGCGCGGCGGGGAACGTTTCTTCGCCCGCAAGGAGGTCCGCGACACGATCCTGTTGTTCCGCGGCGCGGCGCGGTCCGGCGACGGCGCGGGGGATCTGTCCGCGGATGCCCGTGCCGTCCTCGCCAGTATCGGCTGGAGCGAACAACCCCCCACCCAGGGCGGGGCCGTCCGCGACCGCTGGGAGTCCCTGCAAGCCCTCGCGGCGCTCGCGGATGAACTCGCCGCGACCCGGGACGGCGCCACCCTCGCCGACCTCGTCGCCGAACTCGATGAGCGGGCCGCCGCCCAGCACGCCCCCGCCGTCGACGGGGTGACCCTCGCCTCCCTGCACGCCGCCAAAGGACTGGAATGGGATGCGGTGCTGCTCGTCGGCCTGTCCGATGGGCTGATGCCGATCTCCCTCGCCGACGGGTGGGAGGCGGTCGAGGAGGAACGCCGTCTGCTCTACGTCGGGATCACCCGGGCCCGGGAACACCTGCACCTGTCCTGGGCCCGGGCGCGCACCCCGGGCGGGAGGGCCGGGCGCTCGGCATCCCGGTTCCTCGACGGGCTGCTCGGCTCCTCGGCGTCCGCCGTGCGCGCCGGGGCCGGGCAGGAACGCCTGACGCGCGGGTCGGGGCGCCGGGTGGCCCTCCCGACGACCTGCCGGACCTGCGGGGCGGCACTGTCCACCCCCGCTGAACGGAAGGTCGGCCGGTGCGCGGAGTGCCCGCCCACCTACGACGAGGAACTCTTCGCGCGATTGCGGGAGTGGCGGCTGCGCACCGCGGGGGAGGCGAAGGTCCCGGCGTATGTCGTGTTCACCGACGCCACCCTCGTCGCGATCGCCGAGACGATGCCCCGGGACCGGGCCGCCCTGGCCCGGGTGCCCGGGGTGGGGGTGACGAAACTCGACCGGTACGGCGAGGACGTGCTCGCTCTGCTCGCCGACTGAACACCTTTCGACCAGCCGGGACAGGTACCGCCCCGGGCTCGCGGCACATGGTTCGCGGCACGTGGCACGTGGCACGTGGTTCGCGGCTCGCGACACGTGGCTCGTGGTTCGCGGTTCGTGATGTGACACCTGTCGCGGTTCGTGGGTGCGGTTCGCGGATCGGTGCCAGGGGCCACGCCGGTTCCCGGCGAACCGGGGGGTTTCCCCGCGGAAACCACCATCCCGGTGACCGCGGCGGCTAATTCGTTGGCGTTGCCCGCTCCGGCCCCCTAACCTCGTCCGAGGACAGCTGAGGGGCCCGTCGTGCGCGCACGAGGGCCGATGGAGAAGGAGGTGGTTGCTGGTGAGCACGATGTGGATGACCCCGATGGCGTATCGAGGCGCAGCTGCCGCCACCGCCTCCGCCGGAACCATCACGTCCGGCCTACAAGGGTTGATCACCGTGGCGGCGGCCACCCCGAATGCGGTCCTCGGCTCAACCGCCGTCGAACGCCGCACCGGTCTGTCCGGTACCGGAACGCTTCCGTTTGCCCCATGTGTCGATGAGGGTCGGAAAACCCGCACCGGCTACGGGCCTGGTATCGGCGGACAGCGCCGGGTCGCCACGCACGAGGACCAGAACGTGTCGAGCACGAAACATCCGGGTTCCCCAGCCTGGAGGCCACCGGTTTAGGCGCTCAGCCACCGGCCACCTTCCGAGGCCGCGGTACCCGACACAGGGTCCGCGGCCTTTCTGCATCTGCGCAGTTTCCGCGGCCCGAACAGAACACCGACCGTCCCCGGACGGTCGAGCACCGCCGGTGATGTCGGCGGTGGGCAGCGAGAAACGGTCCCGGTCACCCCGGGGCTGTCGAGACAAGGAGGTGACGGCGTGCAGTTGACGGTCCTGTTGGACACCCTGTCCGGCGACATCGTGGAGCGTTCTGACGTCGAGATCCCGTGTCGGGCCGGTGACGGCGAGCTGTGGTTCGCCGAGTCCCCGGCCGATGTCGAGGCGGCGAAGGCCCTCTGCCGAGAGTGCCCGGCACGGATCGCCTGCCTGGCGGGGGCGCGGGAGCGCCGGGAGCCGTGGGGTGTCTGGGGCGGAGAACTGTTCGTCGCGGGTGTCGTGGTTCCGCGCAAGCGGCCCCGGGGACGGCCCCGGAAGTGCGAGGTCGCGGCCTGATCCAGGGCCCCGATCCCCGTTCGGACGGAAACAGCAGCGGGGCCGCCGTCGGCGACGGCGGCCCCGACGGTCCGGTCCGTCGTCACCGACGGCGGTCCCGACGGTCCGGTCCGG
>JARRQM010000289.1:0-3618 GCA_037381765.1 Kineosporiaceae bacterium | reverse complement strand
CTCACCACCCGCCACGTGTCGGAGACCGGGACGCGACGTCCGGCCGGCAATGGTTGAATGCCGGAAAGGGCAGTTCAGATCGAGGGCGCGGCGGCGCCGGGGAGAGCGTGTGGAACTCACCGTCACGAGCCGGCAGGAAGGGCCGCGCACCGTTGTCGCGGTCCGCGGCGAGATCGACGTGTACACCGCCCCCGTCCTGCGCGAGCGGCTCAGCGACCTGGTCTCCTCGGGGCAATACCACCTCGTACTCGACCTCGAAGGGGTCGATTTTCTCGACTCCACCGGGCTCGGGGTCCTCGTCGGTGCCCTCAAACGGGTCCGCCCGCATAACGGTGAGATCGTCCTCGTCTGCGCTCAAGAGCGGATCCTCAAAGTCTTCCGGATCACCGGTCTCACCAGTGTCTTCCCGATCCACGAGACACTCGACGGCGCGCTGGGGACAGCGTCCCCCACCGACGGCACGACGCCGGAAGAAGCCTCCGGCGCCCCGTCCGCGAACCAGGACGCCGGCTGATCCGCCGGCCCGGTTCCGAGCGGACGTCGCCGGTCGAGGACGGCCGCGCCGTCCGCCTGCGCTTCGCCGCAGCCCCCGAACACGTTCGCACGGCCCGCCTCGTCGCCGTGTCCGCGGCCCGCCGAGCCCGGATGAGCGAGGACCGCCTCGACGAGGTCCGGCTCGTCACCGGCGAACTCTGCACCCGCGCCGTCCTCCGAACCCGACAAACCGGGACCCGGGCCCCGGTCGAAGTCCAGATGATCGCCCACCCGGACCGGTACGAGATCACCGTGATCGACGTCGGGAACGCCGCCGAAGAGACGCCCGCGCAGGCCGCCCTCGACGTCGCCGCAGGGTCCGCCGACGCCGTCGAGATCACCGACGGTCCCGCCGGCACCGGCGGCACCGTACGAGCCACCTGGCTATATGACGACGGGCCCCGCTGACCGGCCCCTGCTGACCGGCCCCTGACCGGCCCCTGACCGGCCCCTGCTGACCGGCCCCTGCGGGCCCTGCATAGGCCTCATGGACCGGCCCGGCCCCGTCCGGAAAGGCGCCGGATACCCGGAGACCCGAATACGTAATCGTTTTCATTCCGACTCACCGAAGAACCGCTCATGCCTCCAGGAGGACCGGTGGACTAGGTCACAGGGATGAGCCCCTTGTCTTGGGCATCACCTTCCGTAGACTTCCGGGGGTTCGGTGCCCGTCGGAGTGCCCGGCTGGCGCTGTCTCACGCGTTCCGT
The DNA here is from genome assembly GCA_037381765.1 of Kineosporiaceae bacterium. Taxonomy (GTDB): domain Bacteria; phylum Actinomycetota; class Actinomycetes; order Actinomycetales; family Kineosporiaceae; genus JARRQM01. Next base: position 2,376 of record JARRQM010000289.1, on the reverse strand, counting down.
CACGACGAGCGGCGGCCACCGGGTCACCGCAGGTCAGGGCGGACGTGTGTCAACGTCGAGGAGGACGGATGCACGGGATCGCCCGCGCCGAAACAGGCTCGGTGGTGTCCCTCTCCGGTGGAAACCTGACGCTCGTCGCCATTGTTGCCCTTGTCGCGCTTGTCGCGCTGGCCATGGCAACGATGTTCCGCGGACAGGTTCTCGCCGCCGGTGAGGGAACCGAGAACATGAAGACGATTGCCAAGGCGGTGCAAGAAGGGGCGTCCGCCTATCTCAACCGCCAGTTCCGGACCCTCGTCTGGTTCGTCATCATCGTGGTCATTCTGCTGATGTTCCTCCCCGCGGACAGCAACGGAATCCGGGTCGGACGCAGCCTGTTCTTCGTTCTCGGGGCAGTGTTCTCTGCCGCGATCGGCTACCTCGGTATGAACCTCGCCGTGCGCGCGAACGTCCGGGTCGCCGCCGCGGCCCGGGAGAACGGCCGCGATCTCGGTATGAAGATCGCCTTCCGGACCGGCGGAACGGTCGGGATGGCCACCGTCGGGCTGGGCCTTCTCGGCGCCTCCGTCGTCGTCCTCCTCTACCGCGGGGATGCTCCCGCGGTCCTCGAAGGGTTCGGTTTCGGCGCCGCGCTGCTCGCCATGTTCATGCGGGTCGGCGGCGGGATCTTCACCAAGGCCGCGGACGTCGGCGCCGACCTCGTCGGCAAGGTCGAACAGGGCATTCCGGAGGACGACCCGCGGAACGCCGCCACCATCGCCGACAACGTCGGTGACAACGTCGGTGACTGCGCGGGGATGGCCGCGGACCTGTTCGAGTCCTACGCCGTCATGCTCGTCGCCGCCCTCATCCTCGGCAAGGCCGCCCTCGGCGAGCAGGGACTGGTGTTCCCGCTGCTCATCCCGGCGATCGGGGCGCTCACCGCGGTCCTCGGCATCTACGTGACCAAGCCGCGCGCCGGTGAGAGCGGGCTCACCGCGATCAACCGGGGCTTCTACATCTCCGCCGTCGTCTCGGCCCTGCTGTCCGGTGTCGCCGCCTACGTCTACCTCCCGGCGACCTGGGGCGAACTCCCCGGGGCGAACGCCGCGGTGGTGCGGCTCGGCAGCGACCCCCGGCTGGTGTCCTTCGCCGCGGTCGTCCTCGGGATCGTCCTCGCCGGTGTCATCCTCTGGCTGACCGGGTACTTCACCGGCACCGAGTCGCGCCCGACGAACGATGTCGCGAAGACGTCGCTGACCGGTGCCGCCACCGTGGTGCTGTCCGGTATCGGGGTGGGGCTGGAATCGGCCGTCTACACCGCGGTCGTCATCGGGCTGGCCGTCTACCTCGCGTTCCTGCTCGGGGGCAGCGTCGTCGTACTGTCCCTGTTCCTCATCGCCCTCGCCGGGACCGGCCTGCTCACTACGGTCGGGGTCATCGTCGCGATGGACACCTTCGGTCCGGTCAGTGACAACGCCCAAGGCATCGCCGAGATGTCCGGTGACGTCGACGAGGACGGTGCCCGCACCCTCACCGAACTCGACGCGGTCGGGAACACGACCAAGGCGATCACCAAAGGCATCGCCATCGCCACCGCCGTGCTCGCGGCGACCGCCCTGTTCGGTTCCTACAAGGACGCCTTCCAGACCGCCCTGGACAAGCTCAACGTGGACCCGGCGGCGCACACCAGCCTGCTGCTCAACATCACCAGCCCGAACGTGCTGTTCGGGCTGGTGATCGGGGCCTCCGTCGTGTTCCTGTTCGCCGGGCTGGCGATCAACGCGGTCGGTCGGGCAGCCGGCGCCGTGGTCTTCGAGGTGCGCCAGCAGTTCGCCAACCACCCCGGGATCATGGACGGCACCGAGACCCCGGAATACGGCCGGGTCGTCGACATCTGCACCCGGGACTCGCTGCGGGAACTGGCCACCCCCGGGCTGCTCGCGGTGATGGCCCCGGTCGCGGTCGGGTTCGGCCTCGGAATCGGTCCGCTCGCCGGGTACCTCGCCGGCGCGATCGGGGCGGGCACCCTGATGGCCGTCTACCTGGCGAACTCGGGTGGCGCCTGGGACAACGCGAAGAAGCTCGTCGAGGACGGGCGGTACGGCGGTAAGGGATCCGAGGCGCATGCAGCGACCGTGGTCGGGGACACCGTCGGTGACCCGTTCAAGGACACTGCGGGCCCGGCGATCAACCCGCTGATCAAGGTGATGAACCTGGTGTCCGTGCTGATCGCCCCGGCCGTGGTGCAGCTGAGCTTCGGCAGCGCCCCCGGCTACGTCCGGTACCTGATCGCCGCGGCCGCCTTCGCCGTCATCGTCACCGTGGTGACGATCTCTCGGCGTCGTCCGGTGTCCATCGGCGGGGACGCCGAGCCTGCCGGGCAGTCGCAGACCG
>JARRQM010000288.1:0-4290 GCA_037381765.1 Kineosporiaceae bacterium | reverse complement strand
ACACCGACACCGATGTTGAGGCCGCCGCCGGGATGCCGGTCGCCGAGATCTTCCTGGACCGGGGCGAACCGGTCTTCCGGGACCTGGAACGTGAGGCCGTGGCCGCGGCGCTGGCCGGGGCCCTGATGGGGATCCAGGCGATCAAGGGGGTCGAACTCGGCGACGGGTTCGCCACGGCCCGCCGCCGCGGTTCGGCGGCGCACGACGAGATCGAGCGCGGCCCGGACGGACGGATCCGCCGCCGCACCGGCCGGGCCGGCGGCACCGAGGGCGGGATGAGCACCGGGGAGGTGCTGCGGGTGCGGGCCGCGATGAAACCGATCGCCACCGTCCCGCGGGCCCTGGACACCGTGGACGTCGTCACCGGGGAGTCCGCGGTCGCCATCAACCAGCGTTCCGACGTGTGCGCCGTCCCCGCGGCCGGGGTGGTCGCCGAGGCCATGGTCGCCCTGGTCCTCGCCGAGGCCCTGCTGGAGAAGTTCGGCGGGGACCACGTCACCGAGACCGCCCGGAACCTGCGCGGCTACCTCGACGCCGTCCCGGAACCGCAGCGCACCCGCAGCGTGAAGGGCGGGCGGTGACCGTGTCCGGACCCGCCGTCCCCGGGCCGGACCGGCCGGTCCTGGTCCTCGTCGGGCCCCACACCGACACCGATGTTGAGGCCGCCGCCGGGATGCCGGTCGCCGAGATCTTCCTGGACCGGGGCGAACCGGTCTTCCGGGACCTGGAACGTGAGGCCGTGGCCGCGGCGCTGGCCGGGCACCGCGGGGTGCTCGCCCTCGGCGGCGGGGCCGTCCTCGATCCGGGGACCCAGCGGCTGCTCGCCGGGCACCGGGTGGTCTTCCTCGACGTCGGGATCACCGACGCGGCCCGCCGGATCGGCTTCAACCGGGACCGCCCCCTGCTGCTGGGCAATCCCCGGGCCCGGTGGCTGAACCTGATGGAGGCCCGGCGGCCGGTGTACGAGCAGGTCAGTCTCGCCCGGGTGGACACCGACGGGCGGACCCCGGAGGAGGTGGCCCGGGCGGTACTCGACGCGCTCGGGCTCGTCCCGGAGGAGATGTCGTGACCGGATACCAGGACGCCACGACCGGTGCCGGACCGGCGCCCGGGGCCGCACCCGCCGGGGAGGCCGGGGACCGGACGGTGATCCGGGTGGGTCCCGGGGCGCCCGGTGATCCGGCCGGGGACGGCGGCTACGACGTACTCGTCGGCCGGGACCTCGCCGGGACCGTCCCGCCGTTCGTCGCCGGGGCGACCCGGGTGCTGCTGGTGCACGTCCCGGCGACCGCTGCCCTCGCCGGACGGGTCGGCGACGCGGTGCGGGCCGCGGGGATCCAGGTCAGCGCGGTGACCGTGCCGGATGCGGAGGCGGGGAAGTCCGTCGACGTCCTCGCCGGATTGTGGAGCCGGCTCGCCGTCGAGGGGTTCACCCGCAGCGATGCGGTGGTCGCCGTCGGCGGGGGCGCGGTCACCGACCTCGCCGGCTTCCTCGCCGCGACCTGGCTGCGCGGGGTGCCGGTGGTGCACGTCGCGACCACGCTGGTCGGCATGGTCGATGCCGCGGTCGGCGGGAAGACGGCGATCAACATTCCCGAGGGGAAGAACCTCGTCGGGGCCTTCCACCCACCCGCCGGGGTGGTCTGCGAACTCACCGCGCTCGACACGCTGCCCCGCCGGGACCTGCTCGCCGGGATGGCCGAGGTGGTCAAGTGCGGGTTCATCGACGACCCGGCGATCCTCGACCTCGTCGAACGGGACGCCGCCGCGGCCACCGACCCCGGGGGACCGCAGCTACGCGAACTCGTCGAGCGCAGTGTCCGCACGAAGGCCCGGGTGGTCACCGCGGACCTGCGGGAGTCCGCACTGCGGGAGATCCTCAACTACGGGCACACCTTCGGTCACGCGGTCGAGCAGGTTGAGGGCTTCCGTTGGCGGCACGGGGACGCCGTGGCCGTCGGGATGGCCTACGCGGCCCGGCTCGGGGCCCTGGCCGGGCATACCCCCGCCGACCTCGTGCACCGCCACGACACCGTGCTCGACCTGCTCGGACTGCCCCGCCGGTACCCCGCCGGCCGCGGGGCGGACCTGCTCGCGGCGATGCGCCGGGACAAGAAGACCCGGGGGAACCTGCTCCGCTTGATCGTGCTCGACGGCCCCGGCCGCCCGGTCCGGCTGGTGGGTCCCGAGGAGGACCTGCTCCTCGCCGCCTATGCGGCGGTGTCGGAGTAGCCGCGCCTACGCGGCGGTGCCGGAGTAGCCGCGCTCACGCGGCGGTGCCGGAGTAGCCGCGCTCACCCGGCGGCCCCGGCAGGTGCGGTGGTCCCGGCCGGTAACATGGCCGCTGGCCCGCTCACCTGCGGCGGCGCTGGGGCCGGTGTTCCCGGGACCCGACGAGACCCTTGACAGCTAGGAAGATCCCCACGTGGCGACGACCAACGACCTGAAGAACGGTTTGGTGCTCAACCTGGACGGCCAGCTCTGGTCGGTCGTGGAGTTCCAGCACGTCAAACCCGGCAAGGGCGGGGCCTTCGTGCGCACCAAACTGAAGAACGTGCTCTCCGGCAAGGTCGTGGACAAGACCTTCAACGCCGGGACCAAAGTGGATACCGCCACTGTGGACAAGCGGGACATGCAGTACCTGTACCGGGACGGCACGGACTTCGTGTTCATGGACGCGACGACCTACGACCAGATCCACGTGGCCGAGGAAACGGTCGGCGACGCCGCGCACTTCCTCCTGGAGAACCAGGACGCCATCGTCGCCCTGCACGAGAGCTCCCCGCTGTACGTCGAGCTCCCGGTGTCCGTCGTGCTCGAAATCACCTACACCGAGCCCGGCCTGCAGGGGGACCGTTCCACCGGTGGGACCAAGCCCGCCACCTTGGAGACCGGGTACGAGATTTCCGTGCCGCTCTTCCTCGACAAGGGCACTCGGGTCAAGGTGGACACCCGGACCGGGGAGTACCTCGGCCGGGTGAACGACTGAGCGGTCGACGTGGGTGCCCGGAGCAAGGCCCGCAGACGCGCGCTCGACGTGCTCTTCGAGGCCGATCAGCGGGGGAACGACCCCCGGGTGGTGCTCGGTGAACGGATTCGTGCCGCGCAGCCCCCGGTCCCGGAGTACACCGTGCAGGTCGTCGAGGGGGTACTCGAATACCGGGACCGCATCGACGAGCTGATCTCCACCTACTCCCAGGGGTGGACCCTGGACCGGATGCCCGCCGTGGACCGCACGCTACTCCGGCTCGGCACCTGGGAGCTGCTGTTCAACCCCGACGTGCCGGATGCGGTGGCCATCGACGAGGCCGTCGAACTGGCCCGCACCCTGTCCACGGACGAGTCACCAGCGTTCGTGAACGGGCTGCTCGCCCGGCTCCTGGAGATCAAGTCCGGCGCGTTGTAACCCGCTGACCGGTCCGGGTACCGACCCCGGACCGGTCACCGGGTTGGTGAGCCGTTCATTCCTCGGCAGCGACCGCACGTCGGGCGTCGGCGTTGAGCACGCCCCAGGCGATGAGCTGTTCGGCGAGCACGCCCCAGGACACGTCATAGATGACGGCGAGGGTACGCAGGTCGTCGGTGCGGATGGAGAGCACCTTGCCGTTGTAGTCCCCGCGCTGCCCTTGGATGGTGGCGGCGTAGCGGGCCAGCGGACCGGCCTTCTCCGCCGGCACCGACTGCAGCCGTTCCAGGTCGAGGACGAGTTTCGGTGGGGGTTCGCTGCTCCCGGTCGGGGCAGCGTCGGGGAGGAGCGCCTGTACAGGGACGCCGTAGAAATCCGCGAGTTCTGCGAGCCGCTGGACGGTCACGGCACGGTCGCCGCGCTCGTAGGAGCCGACGACAACGGCTTTCCAGCGACCCTCGGACTTCTCCTCGACGCCGTGCAGGGAAAGACCCTGCTGGGTACGGATGGCGCGGAGTCGGGCGCCCAGCGCCCGTGCGTAGTCGGAGGCCATGCGGTGATGGTCACGGAGCGTGACATCATTCGTCAAGCCGGAACGCCGAATCGGTGCGGATCATCACCCGAACAGGACCCCGTATGGGTGAATTGTCCGGAAAAATTCACCAGCCGTTCGGGGGAGACGTAGCCCTCCGCATGCGCCGGCGCGGCACGCCCGACCGCCGGCCGGTCGCGTTCCGGTGCCTGGTAGCCTCCGGAACGTTCCTTTAAGGACCCGTCCCGTGAGGCGGGGAAGGAGGTACTCGTGGATGTGCGCGCCCACCCACGGGCCGGAGCCGGGGACGACCCGGACGGGCCGGTGCGGACGGTTCTGGAAGCCTCCGAGA
>JARRQM010000287.1:0-3651 GCA_037381765.1 Kineosporiaceae bacterium | reverse complement strand
CCCGCCCAGCGCCCCCGGACGGTCCGGTACCAGCACGGTCAGCACGGTGTACGAGGTCGGCGCCCCCCCGTGTTTCCCCGGGATCCTGGCCCGGCCGGCATTGCCGTCGGCGACGGCCCGGGCCACCGCGGCCCGCGCCCCTTCCGCCGGGGCCTCCGGCTCTTCCGCGTCCAGTGCGGCCAGCGCGGTGACCACGCCGTCGAGGTCGTCCCGTAGCTGCCGGAGCACCTGAACCACCGGCCCCGCGTTCGCGCTGAGGATCTGCGACCACAGCATCGGGTCGGATCCGGCGATCCGGGTCACATCCCGCAGCCCCTGCCCGGACAGGGCCACCGCGGAATCACCGGCCTGCCGCAGCCGGGCCGCGACGAGGCTCGCCGCGATCTGCGGCACATGGGACACCAACGCCACGGCCGCATCGTGTTCCTCGGCCCCCATCGGGGCCGGCACCGCGCCGAGGGCCAGGGCGAGACGTTGCACGGCCTCGACCCGGCCCGCCCCCGCCCCGGGCCCCGGACACACCACCCACGGCCGTCCGAGGAACAGGTCGCCGCGGGCCGCGACCGGTCCGGACCGGTCCCGCCCGGCCATCGGATGCCCGCCGACGTAGCGGGACAGGTCGGCGCCGAACCGGGTGAGTTCACGCAGCGGCCCGGACTTCACACTCGCGACATCGGTCACCGTGGCCCCGGGATGGGCCCGCAGTTCCTCGGCGACGACCGCGGCGGTGACATCCGGTGGAGCGGCGACCACGATGAGGTCCGGTTCGCCGGTTCCGGGGTCGGGCTCCCCCGCCCCGAGGTCGCGGGCCAGCGCCAGCGAGGTCGGCGATGGGTCGGCGAGCCACACCCGCACCCCGGAGGTGACCAGGCCGAGCCCGACACTCGTGCCGAGCAGCCCGGTGCCGACCACCCGTACGGCGCCGAGTGATCCCGCAGCGGCCGTGTCGAGGCTCACGGCCGGTCCGGCGGTTCCGGCGACGTCGGCGGTCCGGATGACGCCGAGGATTCCCGGGGCCCCGGAGCGTCCGGTGGGGTCGGGACGTCCTCGCGGAGCACTCCGGTGCCGGCGAGGTAGACGTTGCGCACGTCGCTCCGGGACCGCTCGGTCTCGACGTGGGCGAGCAGTCGGACGACCCCGGTCATCGAGCCTTCCACCCACATCTCCTGGACGCACAGCAGGGCGACATCGTGCAGGCCCAGCTGACGTGCGGCCAACGCCGGAGCCACCGAGGCCAGGTCCCGGGTGGCGGAGAACAGGATGCTGATCACGTCGTCGGGGGCGAGCCCGTTGCGGTCGAGCACCTCACGTACCAGCTCGCGGCTGGCCGCGAGGACCAGTTCGCGGTCGTCGACGACCTCGCCGTCGACGAGTACCCGTGTCGCCCCCCGGATGGCCCGGACCGCCACAGCACCTCCCTGCACCGGCGGGACCGTCCCGCCGCGACCTCACACGGTAGCCCGGGTTCTGCGGACCGGAGTTCCAGGTCCACCATGCGGGCCACCGGAGGCACGGCGATGACCGGCCCGAGCCGCGACGCACGCCCCGACCCGGCGCGTCCACGGCCCGGACCCGCGCGGTTCCGGCGCTGGTCCGGGCCGCAACACGGGCCCTGCCCCGGTGCGACAGCGGCACCGCGGAACCGGGGCTTCGGGACAGTGCGGCGCCCCGGGACGACCCGGGTCCCCCGAACGGAGGAGCCCCCACATCCGTGTTCCCGCTGGTCCGCCGGCCGCAGTCGCAGGAAGCTGATCGGGACGGACATGAGCCGCCGGAACCACTACCGGAAAGAGACATCACGTATGGAACTGTCGACCCTGATGGGGTTACCCGCCCATCCCCTCCTCGTCCATGCGGCCGTGGTCCTCGTACCCGCGGCCGCACTCGCCATGGCCCTGACCGTGCTCTGGGCTCCGGCCCGGGACCGGCTCGGGTGGGCAGCCCCCGGACTCGCGGTACTCGCCGCGCTCGTGGTCCCCGTGGTCGCCGGCAGCGGTGAAGCACTGCAACAGCGTGTCCCGGATACGGCGCTGGTCCGCGAACACACCGAATTGGGTGAGCAACTCGCTCCGGTCGTGTTCGCCCTCGCCCTGTTCGGGGTCGTTCACCTCCTCGTGCAACGGGAAGCAGAGCGGGCCGCCCAGGCGGAGCCCCGGGACGGCCGGTGGTCCCGCCGGATCCCCCCGTGGGCGCTTGGCACCCCGGTCCGGATCGGACTGGTCGTCCTGGTCCTGCTGTCCGCCACGGCGAGCACCGTCCAGGTCGCGCGCATCGGCCACAGCGGTGCCCGGGCGGTCTGGAGCGAGAACGGCGGAACGGCACGAACCCCTGCCCCCGCAGGGACCGCGTATCCCTGAGCGGCTCTCCTTCCTCGGCGCCCCGTCCACGCCACCTCGTGGCCCCGGTTCCGCGCCCCTGGCGCACCCCTCCCCATCGCGTGGCCCGTTCCGCAACAAGCCGACGAAAATGCTGTCAAACGGCACTGAAATTCACGTTAACTGCGTAACGACCCGGGAGACCTTCGGGGCCGGCTCCCCGCGGACACGGCCGGGTGCGAGGACGTACCCGATCCGCGTGGGCACGTACGACGCCATGCCCGAAAGGTGGGAGGTTCGGGGTACGGGCGCGTCAGAGGTGGGCGCGGTGGGACGTTCCGAAACAAGCCCTAGAGGCCGACGGCGGCCATGAGGGTGCCGAGTTCCGGGCCGGCGAGGACCCGGCTTCGTCCGGTACGCAGGTCACCGAGCCGGATCGGCCCGAGCTGGGTGCGCACGAGCTGGCGCACCGGGTGGCCGGTGGTTTCCAGCAACCGCCGCACGACGTGTTTACGTCCCTCATGCAAGACGACCTCGACGAGAGACCGGCCCGGCTGGGCGTCCACCACCCGGAAGGCATCGACGGACACCGAGCCGTCCTCCAGCTCGACACCGTCGCGAAGGGTCCGGCCCAGATCCCGGCTCGGTTGCCCGTCCACCTCGGCGAGGTAGGTCTTCAACACGCCGTAGCTCGGGTGGGCCAGCCGGTTCGCCAGCTCCCCGTCGTTGGTGAGCAGGATCAGCCCCTCAGTGTCGAGGTCGAGCCGGCCGACGTGGAAAAGCCGGGTCTCCCGATCGGTGACGAAGTCACCGAGGCAGGGCCGCCCCTGCGGATCGGACATGGCCGAGATCACCCCGCGCGGCTTGTTCAAGGCGAGGTAGACCAGAGAGGAGTCCAGTTGCAGGCGCAGCCCGTCGACGTGGACGACGGCCCGGGCCGGGTCGATCCGGACCCCGAGCTCGGTGACCCGCTGACCGTCCACGACGACCCGCCCCGCGGCGATCATTACCTCGCAGGCGCGCCGCGACCCGAGCCCGGCCTGGGCGAGGACCTTCTGCAGGCGTACCCCGTCCGGATCGTGCACGTCCATCGGCGGTGCGGCGGGGAGCGGTGTCTGGCGCCGGGGACGTTTCCCCCCGGGACCGCGCCCACCGGAGACGCCCCCACCGGGACCGCCCTGGCTACGGCCGCCCTGACCGGGACCGCCCGGGCTGCGGCGCCCCTGACCGGAACCCCCCGGACCACGACCGCCCTGACCGGGACTACCCGGGCTGCGGCGCCCCTGACCGGAACCCCCCGGACCACGACCACCTTGACCGGAGCCACTCGGGCTGC
>JARRQM010000286.1:0-6230 GCA_037381765.1 Kineosporiaceae bacterium | reverse complement strand
GTCCGCCGCCAGACCGAGGCTGGTCTGCTGGGCACCCTGCAGGGCGGTGATGACGAGGACCCCGGGAACGAGGAAGTCCAGGTAGTCGAGGCCGGCCCCGGCCCCGATCGAGCCCCCGAAGACGTAGTTGAACAGCACGAGGAAGAACACGCCCATGATGACCGCGAAGAAGAGCTGGTCGGGTTGCCGTCGGGTGCGGACCGCGTCGCGCCACAGCACCGTGACCGTGTCCAGGTAGGTGTCCCGGGTGGCGTTCCGGAACCGTAGCCCCGGGCCCGGGACGCCCGCGGGCCTCGGCCCGGACGGCTGGTCGTGTGTCGTCGCGGTCATGCCTGCGCTTCCTTTCGGGTGGCGTGCGAGCCGGTCAGGGTGAGGAACACGTCGTCGAGGGTGGGACGGCGCAGCTGGAAGTCGGTGATGGGGATGCCGCGGTCCTGCAGCCGGCGCAGCACGTCGAGGGAACCGGGCACGTCGTCCCCGACCGGGATCCCGATGCTGCGGGCCGGCTCGTCGACCACGAGGTCCTCGGAACGGCCGAGGAGGTCGAGGGCGGCGGGCATCCCGCCGTCGCCGACCCGGATCTGGAGCACGTCGCGCCCGAGGCCGCGCTTGAGTGATTCCGGGGCGCCGGAGGCGATCACGGTCCCCCGGTCGATGATGAGCACCTCGTCGGCCAGTCGGTCGGCCTCCTCCAGGTACTGGGTGGTGAGCACGATCGCGGTCCCGCGGTCGGCGAGCCGGGTGATCGCGTCCCACAGTGCGGCCCGGCTGCGCGGGTCGAGCCCCGTCGTCGGCTCGTCGAGGAAGAGCGCCGGAGGGTCGGCGACGAGGGCGGCGACCACGTCCAGCCGGCGGCGTTGGCCCCCCGAGTACGTCCCCGCGACCCGGTCGGCGAACCCGCCGAGGTCGAACTCCTCGATGAGTTCGGCGGTCCGGCGGCGCCGTGCCGCCCGGGGTATCTTGTAGAGGCGGCCGAAGAGCTCCAGGTTCTCCCGGGCCGTCTGTTTCTCGTCGATCGCGGCGGCCTGCCCGGCCAGGCCGATCAGCGGCCGCACCCGGTCGGGTTGCCGGGCGACGTCGAAGCCGCCGATCCGGGCGGAGCCGCCGTCGACGGGCAGCAGCGTGGTCAGCATGCCGATGGCCGTGGTCTTACCCGCCCCGTTGGGGCCGAGCAGGCCGAGGATCTGCCCGGCGTCCACCGAGAAGCTCAGGCCGCGCACCGCTTCGACGTCACCGTAGGACTTATGCAGGCCATCGGCGACGATCACGGCGCCGGTACCTGCCGTAGCACTAGTCATGGACACAGTGTCCAACTGATTGGACACTGTGTCCAGTCCTGTGCCCGGCGCGCCGAACACGCGTACCGGAGCGCCGGGGCTACGTGCTGAAGAAGGGAAACGGCCGGGGCCGGGTGCCGAACCTGAGCAGGCGCTCCTCCCCCACCCCGACGAAGAGCTCCCCCGCCACGACCCGACACCCGCGGAGAACGCGGCGAACGACCCGGCCGCAGCGACACCACCGCACAGGATGCGGAGTTACCCCCATCCCGAGTGGGCACGGTGCGACACCGTGCCCACCTCCTCGGGGTGACCACCGCCGCGGGGATGTTTCCCCCTCGGGGATGTGCCCCGGAACGGGCTCGGGGTGGGTCAGGCCCAGCTGATGCTGTGCACCCGCATGGTGTTGAGCGATCCGGGGGTTCCCGGCGGGGACCCGGCGACGATCACCACCTGGTCACCGACCGTGCACCGGCCCAGGGACAGCAGGGCGTCATCCACTTGACGGAAGATCTCATCGGTGTGCGTCACCGGCTCGGTGAGGAATGTCTCCACCCCCCAGCTCAACGCGAGCTGGGAACGCACGGACGGGTCCGGGGTGAACGCGAGCAGCGGGAGCCTGCTGCGCAACCGTGACATCCGGCGGGCGGAGTCGCCGCTCTGGGTGAACGACACCAGGTACCGGACGGACGGGTACCGAGCGGCTGGATCCGGTCCAGCCCCTGGTCCTCGGTCGTCGCGATGATCTTCGCCATGGTCCGCACCGCCTCGAGCGGGTACCGCCCGATACTCGTCTCCCCGGACAGCATGATCGCGTCGGCACCATCGAGGACGGCATTCGCGCAGTCGGAGGCCTCCGCCCGGGTGGGCCGCGGTAGGTGGATCATCGAGTCGAGCACCTGGGTCGCGACGATCACCGGCTTGGCGGCCCGGCGTGCCAGCTCCACCGCCCGCTTCTGCACCATCGGCACCTCGTCGAGGGGCAGCTCCACCCCGAGATCACCGCGGGCGACCATGATCCCGTCGAAGGCCCGGACGATCTCCTCCAGGTTGTCCACCGCCTGCGGCTTCTCCACCTTGGCGATCACCGGGAGCCGGACCCCCTCCTCGGCCATGATCTTGAGTACGGGTTCGACATCAGCGGCGCTGCGCACGAAGGACAGCGCGACCATGTCCACCCGCAGGTGCAGGGCCCAGCGCAGATCCTCCTCATCCTTCTCGGACAGGGCGGGCACGCTCACCGCGACCCCGGGCAGGTTCAGCCCCTTGTGGTCAGAGACCGTCCCGCCGACCTCAACCGTGCCACCTTGCCGTCGTCGACGAGAACGGTGTCCCCGGCCGTGACGTCCCCGGGCAGGCCCGGGTAGGTCGTCGACACGGCCGCGGCATCCCCGGGAACGTCCCGGACGGTGATGATGAACGTGGCACCTTCGAGGAGTTCCACCGGTCCCCCGGCGAAGGACCCCAACCGGATCTTCGGCCCCTGGAGGTCGGCGAGTACCCCGACGGCCCGGCCGGTGTCATCCCCGGCGGCCCGCACCTCTTCGTAACGTTCCTGGTGTTCGGCGTGGCTGCCGTGACTGAGATTGAGTCGGGCGACGTTCATCCCGGCCTCGACGAGTTCCCGGGCCCGACCCGCGACGGCAGGCCCGAGCGTGCAAACAATCTTGGCACGACGCATGGTTCGACAGGTCCTTCACTGTGGACGTGCGCCGCCCGGCCACATCCGGATGGCGGTGGTGCGCGTGATGCCGGTCAGACCACGAGCGGCCGCGCGGTCGGCGGGATCGGTGCGGGCAGCACGCTACTCCCGGTAAGCCAACGATCGACCGCCGCGGCGCAGGAGCGCCCCTCGGCGATCGCCCACACGATGAGCGACTGCCCCCGGCCCGCGTCACCGGCGACGAAGACCCCAGGAACGTTCGTCGCGTACCCGGCATCACGGGCGATGGTGCCACGTGGCCCGAACTCCACCTCCAGCTGGTCCAGCAAGGGGCCCCGTTCGGGCCCGGTGAACCCCATGGCGAGCAGCACGAGCTGGGCCGGGATCTCGCGTTCGGTGCCGGGCACCGGTTCGAAACGCCCGTTCGCGAACCGGACCTCGACCAGGCGCAGCGCCCGCACCCGCCCGTGGTCGTCGCCGAGGAAGGCCTGGGTGCTCACCGAGTACAGCCGCTGCCCGCCCTCCTCATGTGCCGACGTCACCTTGTAGGTCATCGGGAAGGTGGGCCACGGCTGGCCGTCCGGGCGCTGTTCCGGGGGCCGGGGCAAGATCTCCAGCTGGGTGACCGACCGCGCCCCCTGCCGCAGTGACGTGCCCAGACAGTCCGCCCCGGTATCGCCGCCGCCGATGATGACGACGTCCTTACCCTCCGCGGTGACCTGGTCGGTGACGGTCTCGCCGCGGGCAACCCGGTTGGCCGGCGGGAGGAACTGCATCGCCTGCAGCACCCCGTCGAGATCCCGGCCCGGGACGTCGAGGTCACGCCGGGCGGTGGCGCCGACGGCGAGGACGATGGCGTCGTACCGGTCGCGCAGCTGCGTGCCGGTGACGTCCTCGCCGACCCGGACCCCGGGCCGGAACCGGGTGCCCTCGGCCTCCATCTGCGCGAGCCGACGATCCAGGTGTCGCTTCTCCATCTTGAACTCGGGGATCCCGTAGCGGAGCAGGCCCCCGATCCGGTCGGCCCGCTCGTAGACGGCGACGGTGTGCCCGGCCCGGGTGAGCTGCTGGGCGGCGGCCAGCCCGGCCGGCCCCGAACCGACGACGGCGACGGTCTTCCCGGTGAGCCGTTGCGGGGGCTGTGGCTGGACCCACCCCTGGGTGAACGCCCGGTCGATGATGTTCACCTCGACCTGCTTGATGGTCACCGGAGGCTGGTTCACCCCGAGCACGCAGGCGGTCTCGCAGGGGGCCGGGCACAGCCGCCCGGTGAACTCCGGGAAGTTGTTCGTCGCGTGCAGCCGCTCGGCCGCCCCCCGCCAGTCCCCGCGCCAGACCAGGTCGTTCCACTCCGGGATGAGGTTACCCAGCGGGCACCCGTTGTGGCAGAAGGGAACCCCGCAGTCCATGCAGCGGCTCGCCTGACGGTTCGGGACCGCCTCGTCGACCGGCAGGTCAACCTCCTGCCAGTCCTGCAACCGTTCCGGTACGGGACGGCGTTCTGGCAGCTCCCGCGCCCGGATGCTGAGGAAACCCTTCGGGTCAGCCATTTGCCGCCTCCATGATCCGCGTCCACACGATGTCGCCGTCCGGGTCGAGTCCCTCGACCTCGGCCTGTTCCCGGATGGACACCACCCGGGCGTAATCACGCGGCATCACCTGGGTGAACCGCTGCCGGGCCGCGGCCCAGTCGGCGAGCAGCCCCTGGGCCACCGGCGAGCCGGTCTCCTCCGCATGCCGCCGGATGAGCGCGTTCAACCGCGCGTCGTCCTCGTCGGAAACCGGCAACAACTCGACGAGCTGGGTGTTCACCCGCACCGGGCGCAGGTCGAGCACGTAGGCCGTGCCCCCGGACATCCCGGCGGCGAAGTTCCGCCCGGTACGGCCGAGCACGACGACGGTGCCGCCGGTCATGTACTCGCAGCCGTGGTCGCCCACCCCTTCGACGACCGCGGTCGCCCCGGAGTTGCGCACGCAGAACCGTTCCCCGACCTGTCCCCGGACGAACACCTCACCGGAGGTCGCGCCGTAGCCGATGACGTTCCCGGCGATGATGTTCTGCTCGGCGGCGAAGGGCGCCGCCGGGTCGGGGCGGACGACGACGCGTCCGCCGGACAGCCCCTTGCCGAGGTAGTCGTTGGCGTCCCCGATCAGCCGCAGGGTGAGTCCTCGGGGCAGGAACGCGCCGAGGGACTGCCCGGCCGACCCGGTCACGGTGATGTCGATGGTGTTCTCGGGGAGCCCCTGTTCCCCGTGCCGCCGGGTCAGCTCGTGGCCGAGCATCGTCCCCACGGTCCGGTTGACGTTGCGGACCGGCAGCTCGATCCGGGTCGGCCCGCCCCCGTCGAGGGCACCGGCCGCGAGGTCGATGAGGGTGTGGTCGAGGGCCTTCTGCAACCCGTGGTCCTGGGCGACGAGCCGGTGCAGCGGCGTCCCGTCCGGTACCGGGACCGGCTGGAGCAGGCGGCTCACGTCGAGTCCGGCCGCCTTCCAGTGCTCCACCGCCTCGGCCACGTTGAGCACCTCCACATGTCCGATGGCCTCGTCGAGGCTGCGGAACCCGAGCTCGGCGAGGTATTCGCGGACCTCCTCGGCGATGTACTCGAAGTAGGTGACGACGTCCTCGGGGCGTCCGCTGTACCGGGCCCGCAGTTCCGGGTTCTGCGTGGCCACACCCACCGGGCAGGTGTCCTGGTGGCAGCGGCGCATCATGACGCAGCCGGAGACGACGAGCGGGGCGGTGGCGAAACCGAACTCCTCGGCGCCGAGCAGGGCCGCGACGACGACGTCCCGGCCGGTCTTCAGCTGCCCGTCGGTCTGCACGACGATCCGGTCCCGCAACCCGTTCAACACGAGGGTCTGCTGGGTTTCGGCCAGCCCGAGCTCCCACGGCCCGCCGGCATGTTTCAGCGAGGTGAGCGGGGAGGCGCCGGTCCCGCCGTCATGTCCGGAGATCAGGACGACGTCGGCGTGCGCCTTGCTCACCCCGGCGGCGACCGTGCCGACCCCGACCTCGGCGACCAGCTTGACGTGCACCCGGGCCGACGGGTTGGCGTTCTTCAGGTCGTGGATGAGCTGGGCGAGGTCCTCGATGGAGTAGATGTCGTGGTGCGGCGGCGGGGAGATGAGCCCGACCCCGGGGGTGGAGTGCCGGGTCCGGGCCACCCACGGGTACACCTTCGGGGCGGGCAACTGCCCGCCCTCACCCGGTTTGGCGCCCTGGGCCATCTTGATCTGGATGTCGTCGGCGTGGGTGAGGTAGAGACTGGTCACCCCGAACCGGCCGGAGG
>JARRQM010000285.1:0-3655 GCA_037381765.1 Kineosporiaceae bacterium | reverse complement strand
CTGTTTTAATAGCTTGCCGGGCGACTGCAGGCGTGTCATCGTTGAGAAGGTGCAGCAAGCAAGGACTCATATCTGGTAGATACACCATGTGTTCCTCGGTGCGGGCGCCGGAGAGCAGGTTGTCGGCCTCGGTGCGGGAGCCGGACAGGATCTGTTCGGCCTCCCCGCGGGCGTCCTGGACGAGAGTGCCGATCTCCTGTTCGGCGGTCTCCCGCATCTGGGCGATCTCTTGCTCGGCCTTGATCCGCGCCTGCTCGGCCTCCTCGGAGGCCAGCCGGAGGATCTGCGACATCCGCTCGCTGATCTCATCGTGAACGGTCCGCCCGGACTCTTCCTGGGCGGAGGCGAGTTCGCGACGCGCCTTCTCGGCGGACTCGACGGCCTCCGCGAGCCGTTTCTCCAGGTCACGGACCTGCGCCCGGGACCGGACGACATGTTCGTTCACCTGCCGCTTGTTGTAGCCACGCATGGCGGGTTCAAAGAGATCCTGCTGCGGGACACCGGTGCTGGTCTGGTCCTCCATGACTCCTCGCAGGTCGTCGCTCGTCTGAGGTCGGTTATGGGTGGCCCCCAGCCCCGCTGCGCGGCTCCGTCCGGCAAACGGATGGGGCAGCGCATGGTGTTCCCGCGAAAACTCTTGTCCCATCCGCGCCGTTGCGCAAGCCCCTCCGCTCACTGTGCGCAATCGGCACCCGGGAAACACCGAGGAGTCTCTCCACGGAAGGGAAGACACCGCGAGGACCCCCGCCTTACACCACGTAGCGAAGTTGTTTGACTACACAACGCTACCGACGGAGGTGTCGGGTTCCCCCCGGGCCGTCACCGGGGACCCAGACCGGGGACGAACCCGGCCCGCCTCGCGGACATCGCCGCCAACAACGCCTGCTCCTGGAAACCGGCATCGGGGGGTGCGGTCCCCCGGTTCATCCGCTCCCGCAGGAAGGCCAGTTCACTGCCGAGCTCCTGGAAGTCCCGCATGGCCCGGCGCGCCCCGGGCCCCCCCACCCGGGCCGCCCACCCGCGGGCGTCCCGACGCTCCCGCACCGAAGCGAGCATCCCCACCTCCGCCGGGGCCAGCCAGCCCGCTCCCGCGTAGCCAGCCAGATGGGCGGCGATCAACCGGCCTTCCCGGCGCCGGGCGAACACCGCCAAGGTGATGAACCCGATGAACAGCGGCACCTGAACCACCACGTAGAGCGCGACGAAACTGCCGAACTGGGCGGACGCGCTGAGGTTCCACAGCCCGTGCAAGAACACCGCGACGACCCAGCCCAGAACCGGCGAGAGCACCTTTACCAGCGGATTGCCGGAACGGGCCGCGATCCCGATCCCGATCCCGGTCGCGGCGGTGAACAGCGGGTGGGCGAACGGGGAGGCGACACAGCGGACCACGAAGATCACCGCGAGATGCCAGCCCCCGTACTCGGCAAGGGTCCGCCCCAGGTAGAGCACATCCTCGACGAAGGCGAAGCCGATACCGACCATCCCGGCGTAGACGATCCCGTCGACGACCCCGTCGAACTCCCTCCTCCGGGCGAGCAGGATCAACAGGATCGCCATCCCCTTCAACGACTCCTCGACCACCGGGGCGACGAGCACGGCCGTCGAGGACGGATCGCCACCGGAAGCCCGGATCGCCTCGGAGGACGCCGTGTTGATCACCATGGCACCGAACGTGGCCACCGCGGCCCCCCAACCGAAGGCGAAGGCGAGCAGCGACTTCGGCTCGGCCTCGTACCGGTCCAACCACAGGTAGACGGCGATGACGGGGAACACCGGAACCGCGGAGAGCGCGACCCCGGCGACCAACCCGAGCGGCCCGGTCTCGCTGGTGATGAGGACGAAGGTGAGCAAGCCGCTCGCGGCGATCACGACGACCACCGTGATCCAGCCGAGGGTGGACAACACCCCGGGACGCCGCGGCGCAGGCATCCGGTACCCGGGAGGCAGGGTCGCGGGAGTCGCGGGACGGTACGAACCGTAGGAGCTCACCCAGGTGAGGCTAGCGGGCCGGATCAGGGACGAACCGATACGTACGACCCTTCGCGGGCGAGCCCATCGCTCCGCGACCCGGGCTCGTCCCAAAGATCAGCACCTCGACGCGTAGAGTAACGGCCGTGGCCAACGGGAACGCAGACCGGTCCGCGAATCGGATCGTCTGGATCGACTGCGAGATGACCGGGCTCGACCTCGTCGCGGACGCCCTCATCGAGGTGGCCGTGCTGGTCACCGACTCCGAGCTGAACGTGCTCGGGGAGGGGGTCGACATCGTCATCCGTCCCCCTGCCGAGGCTGTCGCCCAGATGCGCGATGTCGTCCACGAGATGCACACCGTCTCCGGGCTGCTCGACGAACTCGACTCCGGGGTAACCCTCGCCGAGGCGGAAAAACTCGCCCTCGACTACATCCGGGAGTGGGTGCCGGACGTCCGCCGTGCCCCACTGGCCGGGAACTCCGTCGCGACCGACCGCGGATTCCTCGCCCGGGACATGCCGACCCTGGAAGGACACCTGCACTACCGGCTCGTCGACGTCTCCTCGATCAAGGAGCTGGCCCGCCGCTGGTACCCCCGGGTCTACTACGCCTCCCCGAAGAAGCAGGGCGGGCACCGTGCCCTCGCCGACATCCGGGAGAGCATCCAGGAACTCCGGTACTACCGGGAAGCCCTGTTCGTCCCGCTGCCCGGCCCGGACCGGGAGACGGCCAAGACGATCGCGGCGAAGTATCGCCAGCCCGCCGACTAGGGCACGCTTCGGGACTCCGGTTCGAGGCTGCACGGCACCCGCACGGCGCCCGGACCCGGAGCTCGGGGTGGCCCCCCGGAAAACCGGGAGCGAGCCACCCCCCGGAGCCCGGTACACTGCTGCACGCCGCCGGAGTTCACTCCGGTGGACCATGGTGGGTGTAGCTCAGCCGGTAGAGCACTGGGTTGTGGTCCCAGGTGTCGCGGGTTCAAGTCCCGTCACTCACCCCAGGAAAACACCAGGTCAGGGCCGGTCCCGGGAGGCAGGGACCGGCTCTGACGGTCCCCGGGCGGAGTCATCGACGCACGTCACCACGATCGACTTCGATCGTGCGGGGGAACGTGGACTCGGGTCGAAGCCCCCGGGCGGGACACCGTCCGGACGAGACGCGGTCCGGGCCGGGCACGACCCGGGCGAGATCTTTCCGGGCGGGATCTTGGCATCGCCCGGGGAAGCGGGTACGCATAGGGGATGACAGATGCGCGATCGGCGTGGCAAGACGCGGGCGAGCAGCTCAGCGGACTCGGCCACACCCTGAAACGGCAGTACCAACAGCAGCGTGAGGACAGCGACCGGGCCGAGGTCCGGGAAGCGGTGAAGCGGCTCGCCGAAGCCGTCCAGGACGCCTTCGAGACGATGGGGTCGGCGGCCAAGGACCCGGAGGTCCGAGCGGACGTCAAACAGGTCGGCCAGTCCCTCGGCGACGCCTTCGGCGCGACCCTCGCCGAAGTGTCCGATGACCTTCGACGCGCCTTCGGACGGTCAGGTCAGGAGACCGGGGACGCCGCCGAGGCCGGAGAGAAGGCCGGTGCGGAAACCACCACCGGAGCACTGACCGACGGCGCTGCCTCCGGCGAAACCGCCGGGGGCAAGACGACCGCCGAAGAGGTGTCCACGGGCGAAACCTCCGG
>JARRQM010000284.1:0-7629 GCA_037381765.1 Kineosporiaceae bacterium | reverse complement strand
AACCCCGGGTCGGGGCGGGGTTCGCCTCTCGGGAAGGGCGGGGACACACCGCGAACGGGGTGCACCACGGCCTGCCACGTCATCCGGTCGCCCGGTCGCCCGGTTGCCCGGTTGCCCGGTTGCCCGGTTGCCCGGTTGCCCCGGATGACCTCGTCGGGGAGGCGGAGCACTAGGGCGGGGCACCGACGAGGTCGACGACCCCGAGCCGAGCGCCCCGCGGCCCCCGGCCCGGTGCCCGTGGCCCGGTGCCCCCGGCCCGGTGCCCGTGGCCCGGTGCCCGTGGCCCGGTAACCGGGGCGGGCCGGCGGCCCCTCAGCGCCGGAAGACCCCCACGGTCTCCTCCAGGTGCCCGGAGACGGCCCGGAGCGAGTCGATGATCCCGCTGATCTGGTCGAGCGCCCGTCGGGTCTCCGCGGTGGCGTGCGCGACCTCGCCGATGGACTCCCCGGTGCCCGCACCGGCCTGGCTGGACTCGCTGACGCTGCGGTTGACCTGGCTCATCGTCACGCTCTGCTCCTCGACCGCCGCGGCGATGCCTCCCTGATACTCGTTGACCTGGCCGATCACCTCGGCGATGTGGCCGAGCGCGTTGACCGACTCCCGCGCGTCGTCCTGCAGGGTCTGCACGCGACGGGAGATGTCCTCGGTGGCCCGGGCGGTCTCCTGGGCGAGATCCTTGACCTCGGTGGCGACGACCGCGAACCCCTTGCCGGCCTCGCCGGCGCGGGCGGACTCGATGGTGGCGTTGAGCGCGAGCATGTTCGTCTGCTCCGCGATCGAGGTGATGGTGGCGACCACGGCACCGATCTCGGCGCTGGAGGCGTCGAGCCGGGTCACGACCTCATTGGTCCGATTGGTGGCCTCGACGGCATCGGTCACCACCGAGGCGACGTGCTGCACGTTCTCGGCGATGGTCCGGATCGAGGTGTCGATCTCGGAGACGGCCGTCGCCACCTCGTCGTAGCCGGTGACCACGGCGCGCGAGGAGGTGGCGACCTCCTCGGCCTGCTCCGAGGTCCGGGCGGCCTGTGCGTCGATCTCCTGGGCGCCCGCCCCCAGCGCGCCGACGTGCTCGCTCACCTGCCCGGCCGTGGTGATCACCCCGTCGACCACCTCCGATACGGTGGCGAGGTTCTTGTTCACGGCCGCAGCGAGCCGGCAGAGCTCGGTGCGGCCACCGCCCTCGTCGAGCCGCTGGCGCAGGTCGGAATCCTGCAGCAGGGCGGTCATCCGGGCGAGCGGGCGGGTCACCTGGCGTCGCACGAGCAGGATCAGCCCGGTGAGCAGAATCCCGGCCAGGCCGATCTCCAGCACGAGGCGGCGCACATCCGTGGCCACCGCGGCGTCGATGTCGTCGACGTACACGCCGGTTCCGATGATCCAGTTCCACCGGGGGTACCCCTGCACGTAGCTGATCTTCGGCTGGGGTGTGTCGGATCCGGCCTTGGGCCACTGGTAGGCGATGAACCCCGCGCCCCGGTCCTCGGCGACGTTGACGAACTCCTGGAAGATCTGCACCCCGTCGGGGTCCTTCACGTCGAGCACGTTGGTGCCGTCGAGCATGGCCTTGATCGCGGCCAGGGCCCGGGCCTGGGCCTCGGCGCGGGTGCGCGTTCCCGCGGCCTCCTCGTCGGCGGAGAGGGTGATGAGGCTCCCCGCGCTCTCAACCTGCGACCTGATCGTCGCGCGCCGGTCGGCGTAGCGTTCGTTGCGCATCTGGGTACCCGCGAGCACGCCGATAACGATCATGCACGCGCAGGCGACGGCAGCCACGGCGAGCAGCTTCGCCCCGATGGACAGCTCTCGTGGGCGCAAGAACCTCATGCCCCGGGAATCGTCGGGGCGCGGTGCGGGCTTGACGCCGATCGGGCGCGTCCGCGGGCGGGATCCCCCGATCGGCGGTGCTGCCGCGGGGCGTTCCTCGTCAGCACGGAGCGCTCGGTGGCGGGTGCGTGCCGCGGACGGGTAGCGGCGCAACGGTGGATCCCGACCTGTCCGGTCCGGACGGCGACGGCCCCCGCGGACGTGCGGACGCGCACCGCGTCCGCCGACCTCGCCGATGAAGGTCTCGACGATGGCGATGTCGTCGGACAGCTGGAAGGCGTTCTGCGGGGTGACCGGCAGTGGGGCGCCGACGAGGATGATCCCGAAGCGGGTGTTGGGCAGGCCGATGACGGTCTGCGGACGGGCGAGTCCGGCGGCCGGCGGACTACTCGGGCTGCTGGCCCACCTGGACCGTGCCGGAACACCACCGCCGTCGTGCTCAGCGGGTACGCCATGATGAGGCCCATGGGGATCATCGTGGGCGACGATGGCCGGCAGGTCGTGCCTGCTCGCGTCCGGATCGGCTACGCGACAGGCGACTTCGGGATCTCGATCGCCTACTTCGCCTTCGGGTTCTTCTTCCTCTTCTACCTCACGGATCTGGTCGGACTCCCGCCGTCGGTGGCGGGAACGGTGGTGCTGGTCGGCAAACTCTGGGACGGGGTCAACGATCCACTGATCGGCATGGTCTGCGACCGGACCCGGTCGCGGCACGGTCGCAAACGGGTGTATTTGCTCTACGGTGCCGTCCCGTTCGGGACCAGCTTCGCCGTGCTCTGGTGGATCCCGGCCGGTGCCCCGACGGAGGCGGTGGCAGCCATGGCCACCGCGCTCGTGCTGCTGTTCGCGACCACGTACTCACTCGTCGGGGTGCCCTACCAGGCGCTGGTGCCGGTGATCACCGACGACTACGACGAGCGGACCCGGCTCGTCGGCTACAAGGCGGTCTTCTCCACGCTCGGGGCGGTCCTCGGCGGCGGGATCGCGCTGGTCATCTCGGCGCGGGCCGACGTGCAGACCGCCCTGAGGGTGACGGCCCTGGTGTTCGCCGGGGGGATCATCGCCTCGATCATGGTGGCGGCACGTGCGACGCGCGAGATGGCCCGAGCGGACCGGCACCCGATCTCTCCGGTGCCGCTGTCCCGCTACGTCCGGTTGGCCGCCGAACCGAACGTCTCGGTCCTGATGGGCTACAAACTGCTCGGCGCCGTGGCGACCGGCACGCTCACGGCCGCGCTGCCGTTCTTCGCCCACCACGTGATCGGGTCGGCGTCATCGGCCACGTTCAGTCTCGCCATCTACACGGTGTTCGGTGCCGCGCTGGTGCCGGTGTGGGTACGCCTGACCCGCCGGTACGACAAGCGTCGCCTCGTGCTGGTCTCGAACGGCCTGGTGGCCCTGACCTTGCTCGGCATCGCCGGGCTGACCACGAGCGGATCCAGCAGGGTCTTCCTCGGCGGTTCCGCGCTGGGCCTCGGAGTGGCGGGTTTCGTGCTCGGGCTCGTTCTGCAGTGGTCCGGATACGTCGCGGGGGCTGACACCCAGCCCCCCGGTGCGGTGCTCGGGGTGCGGCTCGCCTTCGGTCTGGTGCCCGCCGTATTCCTGGTGGCCGCCGGCCTGGCGTTGCTGCGCTACCGGATCACGCGCGAGAGTCTGGGCCGTGCCCAGGCGGCGAACGCCGCGCAGGGAGCGGCTGCCCCGGGTCGGGACGAGTCATGATCGGAGCAGCTGCCCGCATCGCCGGGCACCATCTGCGTCGGCGGTTCGACCATCTGGATCCCGACCGGTTGGAACGGCACCAGCAACGCCAGGTGACCCGGCTGATCCGGCACCTGCGTCGGCACTCCCCCTATTACCACGAGCACCTGGTTTCCGATCGCCTCGACGCGGTCCCGTTGATGGACAAGGCGACCATGATGCGCCACTTCGATGCCATCAACACCGCGGGGCTGAGTCGGGATGAGCTCGTCGCGTTCCGGGTCGAGCAGGAACGGGCGGGCCGGACCGACCTGTTCGACGGGCGGTACTCGGTTGGCCTGTCCAGCGGGACCTCCGGGAACAAGGTGCTCACGGTGCTGTCGCGGGGGGAGCGGATCCGCTACGCGGCCCTGTTGTGGGCGCGTAGCGGCATCCCCCGCGAGGTCCGCGAGCCCCGGGTGCTGTTCGCGCTGCGCACCAACAACCCGGCGTTCACGTCCGTGACCATGGTCGGCGTCGAGCTGGTGTACGTGGACTACTTCGTCCCCGTCGACGAACTGGTCGCGCTGATCAACCGACACCGGCTCAACGTCCTGGCCGGCCCACCGTCGCTGCTCGTGCTGCTGGCCGAACAGCGTGAGCGGATCGTGGCCCCGATCGAGGCGGTGCTCTCCTACGCCGAGGTGCTCGACGACCCGACGCGGACGCGGATCGGAGAGGCCTTCGGCGCGCCGGTCTCGCAGATCTACCAGGGTGCCGAGGGCATGCTCGGCGTCACCTGTCCGGCAGGCAATCTGCATCTGAACGAGGACGTCGTCCTGGTCGAGCTGTACGACGCCGGCGACGAGATCGGCGGCACCCGCCGGGTGGTGGTCACCGACCTGTACCGCCGAACCCAGCCGTTCCTGCGCTACCAGCTCAACGATCTGCTGGAGATCGACGACGCCCCGTGTCCGTGCGGCTCGGCCTTCCGGCGGATCGCGCGGGTACACGGCCGCGCCGACTCGGTACTGCACTTGCCGGGGGTCCGCGGGGGCCGGGTCCGGCTGATGCCGGACTACGTGCGCCGCTCGGTGAACCAGGCATCCCAGGACGTCGTGGAGTACCAGGTCGTCCAGTGGGCCTCCGACGACATCGAGGTGCGGCTCATGCTCAAGGCGGGCGCCGACCGCGAGCAGATCACCCGGACCATCCGGGACAACCTCGCCCACTGGGCCCGTCGCGCCGACGGCGTGCTGGGCACCGTGCGTTTCACCGACACCCCGCCGACCCGGGACGAGGGTTCCCGCAAGCTCATCCGGGTGATCAACCGATGGAACTGACGCTGCGGACACTGGACGCCGCCGAGCTGGCATCGAGCCCGCAGTTCGCCCGGGTGGCGCGGGAGGTGTACCGCGACGATCCGCATTGGGCGGCCCCCTCGGAAGCGGTCATCGCCGAACGTGCCCGGGATGCCGTTGAGGGGCGGATCCACCTGCACGGTGTGGTCGCTCTCGCCGGGGATCGACCGGTCGCCCGTGCCGCGGCGATCGTCGAACCGGCGGCCGTCGCGCCCTCGGGGGCTCGACAGGGGTGGATCGGGCTCTTCGAATGCCGGGAGGACGCGCGCCAGGCGGGGGTGGCCGTGCTGTCGGACCGTCGTCGCTGGTTGCGCGACCGCGGACTGACCGAGATCAGCGCGCCCCGCAGCGATGCGCTGCGCGGTGGGCTGCTGACGTCCGGGTTCGACGAACCCCACGTGGTGCTGACGCCGTACAACCCCGCGTACTACCCGGAGGTTTTCGCTGCGGCCGGGTTCGTGCCATCGACCCGGATGGTGGGCTACCGATTCAGCCGGGACCGCGCGCCCCGGATCCCGGTGCCGGCCGGCCTCGGATTGCGGGTCCGTCCCGTCGACCCGAACGACTGGGCGGGCGAAGTCGCCCGGCTGCATGCCTTCCAAGAGACCGTCTTCGCCAACCGGGCGGCCCGGGTGCCGCGCCCGCCGGACGGCACCGGGTTGCTCGCGGACCGGTTGCGTCAGGTGATCGACCCCGACCTGTGCCTGATCGCCGAAGACGCCAAGGGGCGGACCGTCGGTGTGCTGCTGTGCCTGCCGGACGTGTGGCAACAGCGTCCGGCGGGGGCGTCGCCGGACCGGGCCCGCCTGCTGTCCATCGGCCTGCTGCCGGGCTGGCGCGGCAGGGGAGCCGCCCTCGCCATGGGCGCCGCACTCGCGGAGCAGCTGCTGGGCAAGGGGTACCAGAGTCTTGAGGCCTCGTGGGTCCGCGGCGACAACGTCCGGCCGCAGCGTCTTGCCCGGGCACTGGGAGCGGTGCCGTCGCGCGGTCTGACGATCTACGACGGCTCAGGTCCGCCCTAGGCCGGGTCGGTCATAGGGCAGGGCCGCCGCCACTCACCGCATCTGCGGGAACGATTTCGCCAATGTCCCGATCGATACCCGATCGGGCGACCACCCGTCCGGTGAAATCCTCACGGTCCTCTCGTACGCCATCCGGTGTGCCCCGATGCGCGCTGCCGGGGTGCACCGGAACCTGCTCGATCACACGCCCCTACCCGCGGAACCACGCTCCTACGCGTGTTCGCCGAGCCAGTCACTCAGACAGACGGCGAGAGCCGTCGGCCGGTCCAGTTGGACGAGATGCCCGGCACCCTCGATCAGCTGCGTCCGCGCCCGGGGAATGAGCGCCCCCAGCCGATGGGCGCGGTCGACGGGGATCCAGGTGTCCTGCTGCCCCCAGGCCACGAGCACCGGGATGTCGATCTCGGGGTATCGGGGCTCCACCTCGTCGGTGTAGCGCTGGTCCGCCTGAGCGATCTGCCGGTAGAAGGCAGCCTGTCCCTCGGCGCCGACCCAGGGCGAGACCAGCATCTCCATCGCATCCGGGGTCAGACCGACATGGCTGGCACCCGCGATGTATGAGCGCAGTACGCCGTCGTGGATCGCCGGTGGCAGGGCACCGAAGACGTCGGCGTGTTCCCGGACCAGCCGGAAGAAGTCCGAGCCCCACGGCGCCAGTGCCACGACGTCGACCAGCGCGAGCGAGGCGAAAGCAGCCCGGTGCAGCAGATGGGCCCGCAGCGCCACCGCCCCTCCGTAGTCGTGGGCGACCACGTGCGGCGCGCGCAATCCCCAGTGGGTGAGCAGGTCGGCGAACAGCTCGCCCTGGATGTCGAGAGACACGGAGTGGTCGGCGTGCTTCGACGACCGCCCGTATCCCGGCATGTCCCACAGGTAGACCCGGTAGCGCGTGGCCAGCGCCTCCGCGTGCGGCCGCCACAGCTCGGACGACCACGGCGTGCCGTGGCAGAACTCGCTCAACATGGGCGTCATGTTCGCAGGCGCCCCGTCCGCGAGGCGTCGAGGGCGGGGTGCGTGACACGTCAAGCCCGACGACGACGCAACCTGGTCGCGGAGCCGAGATCTGGGTCAGCCGGCAGCTGACCAGCGGCAGGCGGAACGGCAGGTGATGTCGTCGGACATGGCGTACGGCCGAACCCAGGAGTGGTGGGTTCACCCGTCCGGTGTTTTTGCGGGGTGGGGCTTGGTGTCGGCCTGCCAACACTCGTCGGGTTGGTCGGTGGCGAAGCGGATGGAGGAGGAGTTGGGTCGCTTCTTCTGCTGCGGGACCACACGGCCGGCCCGGGGCAGGTAGCGGGCCAGCAGCTCAGACAGCCACGAGCGGGACACGCCGTACCGGGCGGCGACTTCGGGAACGGGTCTGTTCTCGACCAGCACCGCGGTGATCCGTACTCGGTTCAGTGTCATCCCGGCACGTTCGAAGCCCGCGACCCTTCAGCCCGGGATCTCCCAAGACCGCAGTCCGGCGTGTCTTGAGACGTCACTCCAGGATGTCCGGAACCAGAACACCATCAGCCCGACAGGGAAGCTCCAGGTCAGGGGCCGGTTCCCTCGGGTGCGGGGTCGCCCCTGAGCCCGGCGGTTCGCGCCCAGCGACGTCGGCGGCTCCGGGCTCCTCATCGGCGACGTGGCGTGCTGGTGGGGTGGGGACGGGTTCGCCAGGTTCGGATCAGGACCTGGGCGGTGACGGTGGTGAGGGCGACGGCGGCGAGCACGGCGACGACGTTGAGATTGCCGGTGGTGAG
>JARRQM010000283.1:0-3671 GCA_037381765.1 Kineosporiaceae bacterium | reverse complement strand
CCGCGTTCGGTGAGGGAGTCCAGCAGGGCCGGCAGACGGCGGCGGATCCCGGAACGCCAGTCGCTGAGCAGTGCGGCCCGGACCCGCACGACGAGACCGGCGTCACCGGCGAGCGGGCGCAGGTCGAGCATGCCGATCGCCGCGGACAGGTCGGCCGCGGAAACTTCGCGGCATTGGTTGACTGTGCGCACCGCGTGGTCCAGGCGCAGCCCGGCATCCCACAGCGGGTACCAGAGCCGGTCGGCGAGCGCCGAGACGGTGTCGGCATCGTGGCTGCGCCCGTCATGCACCAGGACCAGGTCGAGGTCGCTGGCCGGTCCGGTCTCCCGGCGGGCCACGCTGCCGACGACGGCGAGGGCCAGCCCGTCCGGGCCGGGCGGGAGGGGGGCCCCGGTCCCGTCGCCGGGGGCGGCCTCCGGGACGGTCAGTGCGCCGGCCGGGGCCTCCGTCGACGGGCTGGCCGACGGTTCAGCGGGCGGCCCGTCAGGGGACCCGGTCGGCGTCCGGCCGGACGGCCCGGTCGGTACGGATGTTCCGGGGAATGTCGGGGCCAGCGCCTCCCGCCAGGCCACGCCGAGGGCCCGCTGCACCAGGTCGGTGAGCGCGCCCCGCAGTTCCGGACCGTCTCCGGAGAACCGCAGGGCCAGGGCCAGCCGCTCGCGTTTGAGGTCCCGCGAGGCAGGTGCCGGATCCAGGTCGGTCACACCCATCGTCGTTTCTCCCCCTCCTGTGCCCTCCCCCTCCTGTGCCATCCCCGGAGCCGTCCGGGGCTGGCCCGGGTCCCAACCGCACAGGGGCGGCGGGACCCGGGCCGGTCGTGCTCAGAGGGCGTCGGCCCCCCGCTCACCGGTACGGACCCGGACCACGTCCTCGACGGGGACGGTCCACACCTTGCCGTCGCCGATCCGGCCGGTCTGTGCGGCCTTGACGACGACATCGAGGACCTCCGCGGCATCCTCGTCGTCGACGAGAACCTCGACCCGCACCTTCGGCACCAGGTCGACGGTGTATTCCGCCCCCCGGTACACCTCGGTGTGTCCTTTCTGCCGGCCGTACCCGCTCGCCTCGCTGACCGTCATGCCCTGGACCCCGAAGGTCTCCAGCGCCGACTTGACCTCGTCGAGCTTGTGCGGCTTGATCACCGCGGTGATCATCTTCATGCCGACACCTCCTTGGTGCCCCGGGCCTCCGCCGTCGGGATGGGGCCGCGCCCGGTGGCGACCGTGCCCGACTCGTAGGCCGTCTCCGCGTGCAGGTTGATGTCGAGACCCTCGACCTCAGTGTCCTCGTCGACCCGCAGCCCGCCGAAGAGCAGCGCGACGACCTTGGCGAGGATGAAGGTCACGACGAAGGAGTAGACCACGGTCGCCCCGACGGCAATGGCCTGCTTGCCGAGCTGGGCGGCCCCGCCGCCGTAGAACAGGCCGTCCTCGCCGCCGATGGCCGAGGTGCCGAGGAACCCGATGAGCAGGGCACCGAGCACGCCGCCGACCAGGTGCACGCCGACCACGTCGAGCGCGTCGTCGTAGCCGAGCTTGTACTTGAGCCCGACCGCGTAGGCACCGATGACGCCGACGATGAGGCCGAGGATGATCGCCCCGACGGGGGTGACGAAGGCGCAGGCCGGGGTGATCGCGACCAGGCCGATGACCGCGCCGGAGGCCGCGCCCAGCGTGGTCGGGTGGCCGTCGCGGAGCTTCTCCACGAGCACCCAGCCGAGCATGGCCGCCGCGGTGGCCGCATTCGTCGTGACGAAGGCGATCGCCGCAGTGTCGTCAGCGGCGAGTTCGGAGCCGGCGTTGAAACCGAACCAGCCGAACCACAGCAGCGCGGCACCGAGCAGCACGAACGGCAGGTTGTGCGGGCGCATCGGCTCCTTCGGCCAGCCCTTGCGCTTGCCGAGCACGATCGCCAGGGCCAGACCCGCGGCACCGGCGTTGGCGTGCACGACCGTACCGCCGGCGAAGTCCTCGGCACCGAGGTCGCTGAGCCAGCCGCCGCCCCACACCCAGTGCGCGACCGGGGCGTAGACGAGCAGGGACCACACGGCGACGATGATGAGGAACGGGAGGAACTTCATCCGGTCCGCGATCGATCCGGTGAACAGGGCCGGAGTGATGATCGCGAACATCCCCTGGAACGCCACGAAGGCCAGCAGAGGAATGGTGCCGGACAGTTCACCGACGGTCCCGGAAAGTCCGAGGTTGTCGAACCCTCCGACGAACTTGTTCAGTCCCCCACCTTCGCTGAAGGCGAGCGTGTAGCCCACGAGGACCCACAGCACGCCGGCGACGGCGATGGTGATGTAGTTCATCATCAGCATGTTCAGGACGTTCTTGCCCCGAACCATGCCCCCGTAGAAGAACGCCAGACCTGGCGTCATGAGGAGGACGAGAGCCGCACTCGTGAGCACCCATGCGGTGTCACCGGTATTCATCCGCACCCCTTCGCTGTCGTGAGGTGGCGGCCCAAGCCGGCCACCCGCGGGTTGTCGTGGAGCGGCGCCGCATCGGTGAGGCGCATCGGCCACGAAGGTTCCCGGTCTGGAGTTACGGATCCCGACACGTTCTGTTTCGTGAATGTGACGCGACGGAACGGGATGTGAAACCTATGTGTCTCCTTGCCGGAACCCCCGCCCAGGATCGCCGTCAAGGGGACAAACAACGGAAAATGGACGGTCAAACTTCCGTGGCGAGAGCGCTCCGGAGTCAGTCGAGAACCGTCCGAAACCAACCGAAGGGGGGCCGGTCGCCCTCACCCACCCAGGGACGGACGAACCGGACCAGCCGGAGGCGGTCAGTCGAACCGGACCGGCCGGATACGGTCAGTCGAGCAGGGCGTCGACGAACGCCTCCGGCTCGAACGGGGCGAGGTCGTCCGGCCCCTCACCGAGGCCGACGAGCTTGACCGGGACGCCGAGTTCCTGCTGTACGGCGAGCACGATGCCCCCTTTGGCGGTGCCGTCGAGTTTGCTGAGAACGATCCCGGTGACCTCGACGACCTGGGAGAACACCGCGGCCTGCTGCATTCCGTTCTGCCCGGTGGTGGCGTCGAGCACGAGCAGCACTTCATCCACCGGCCCGTGCTTCTCCACCACCCGTTTGACTTTGCCGAGCTCATCCATCAACCCGACCTTGTTCTGCAGCCGGCCCGCGGTGTCGATGAGCACGACATCGGCCTCGGCCTCGATCCCGGCCCGCACCGCGTCGAAAGCCACCGAGGCAGGGTCGGCGCCCTCCCGGTCGCTGCGCACCGTCGGCACCCCGACCCGCTCCCCCCAGGTCGCCAGCTGGTCGGCGGCTGCAGCCCGGAAGGTGTCCGCGGCACCGAGCACGACGTCCCGGTCCTCGGCGACGAGCACCCGGGCGAGCTTGCCGACGGTGGTCGTCTTCCCGGTGCCGTTCACCCCGACGACCAGGACGACCGCGGGCCGCTCGCCGCGGCGTTGCACGGCGAGGGTCCGGTCGATGTCCGTCCCGACCAGGGTGAGCAGTTCCTCCCGGAGCAGGGCCCGCAGGTGCGCGGGATCGCGGGTGCCGAGGACCGCGACCCGGGAGCGCAAGGCGTCGAGCAGTTTCGCCGTGGGTCCCGCGCCGACATCGGCGAGCAGCAGGGTCTCCTCCACCTCATCCCAGGTGGACGCGTCGAGGGTGTCCCGGCTGAGCAGGGCG
>JARRQM010000282.1:0-3696 GCA_037381765.1 Kineosporiaceae bacterium | reverse complement strand
CCGGTGCCCTACCCGTGGAACGATGCGGGCCGGTGCGCCCGCTGCGGAGGCGGGTGCCGCCGATCGTAGCGAACCGGAGCCGGTTCCCACCAATCCGTTTCAGCGGGCACCCGTCCGGCCGTCCGGCGGGCCGTCCCGCCCCATCCCGCCCCGGCCCCGCACCGTCCCGGACCACGCCCCGGGCCTCCTCCCCCGGGCCGTCCCGGCCCCGAGCGGTCCCGCGCGGCTCAGCGCAGGAGCCAGGACGGGAACGTGAACCTCTGCAGGGCGATGTAGCCGATCGGGATGAGGACGAGGAGGGCCAGGGCGCCGATGAGGAACCGGGTGACCCGGGAACGGCGGAGCAGCCAGGCTGTCCACGCGGCGAGCGCCCGGCGGGTGAACCGCTGCAACCGGGCCGCCCAGTGGAACTCCGAGCCGAGCACGGCGAGCCCGAGCAGGACGATCAACCAGCCGGGACCCGGCAGCGGGACGAGGATGAGGCCGCCGAGCACGAGGACGCCGCCGAGTAGGGCCACCCCGAACCGGTAGGCGAGATGACCGCCGCGACGTGCCCGAATCCTCGCGCGGAGAGTAAGGGCACGACTACGTAGACGCAGGAGAGGCCCGGACGGACGCCAAGTGTCTGGGCCGTCCGAGTCATCCAGAGCTGCTTCCTCTGCCGTCGATTCCCGCACGGCCACACTCTAGGACCACCCGTCCAGCGGGTTTCATGGCGGCGCGTCCGGGGAAAGATGCCGCCGAGGGCCAAATGGGTGGCCGCCGATCGAGTGATAGGGAGCACCATGCAACCGCAATCAGACGTCGAGGCGTCGGTCCAGCTGAGGCTGGTCGTCGCCGACGCCGACGCGGTCCCTCTCCCCGTCAGCCTGAGATACAGCGCCATGGACCCGTACGCGGTCCGTGCGGTGTTCTCCGGCGACGGGATGGAAGTGGAATGGGTCTTCGCCCGCGACCTGCTGCGGTCCGGGCTGGCGGCCCCCATCGGGGACGGGGACGTCCACGTGTGGCCCTCCTGGGGCACGGGTCGTGAACTGTTGATGATCTCGTTGACTTCCCCGGACGGTCAGGCCGTCCTGGAAGCCGCAGCCGAGGACGTCCGTGTCTTCCTCGACCGCACCGCCGCTGTCGTCCCGGACGGGGAGGAAAGCTCCTACCTCGACCTCGACACCGCCCTGACCCGGCTGCTCGACTAGCCGGCAGGTCGACAGCACCGCTCGCGTTCCACCGCCGATCCGCGCCCGGCCCAGCGCGGACCTCGGCTACGGATCGATTTCCTGGGCCGCTCTCCGGGCGAACAGGTCCCTGACCTCGCCCACCAGCTCCCCACGCTGCAGCTCACGCCCGTCCAGCACGTGCACGGGTTGCACCAGGCGGGTCGAGCTCGTCAGCACCACCTCCGCGGCCCCGGCGAGGACGGACATCGGCATGGTCCGCTCGACGACGGGTAGTCCCGCGGCGACCGACCATTCGAGGACGAGCTCACGGGTGACCCCGGACAGGCAGCCCGAGGACAGCGGCGGCGTCGCCAACGCGCCGTCCACCAGCACGAACACGTTCGACCCGCTGCCCACGCACACCTCGCCACGGGTGTTCCCGAGCAGCGCCTCCTGCGCCCCGGCCTGTTCGGCGGCGCGCAGGCAGACGGCGTTCTCCGCCGACGAGGTCGTTTTCGCCCCGGCGACCGCCGACCTCTCGTTTCGCGCCCACGGCACGGTGACCGCGGCGATCCGCTCCGGCCACGGATCGGTCGGCGCCACCGCGACGATGAGGGTCGGCTCCTGCTCCCGGCGGGGCGCCCCCAACGGGGCCACCCCCGCCGTCACCGTCACCCGGAGCCTGCCCCGGGGCAGCGGCCCGGCCGCGGCGAGGGTCTCCGCGATCGCCTCCCGGACCCGGCCGTCGGCGAGCGGCGGCAACCCGAGCACGGACAGCGACCGGCTCAGCCGGCGCAGGTGCCGGGTGAGAGCGAAAGCCTGGCCGTCCACCACGAGCAGAGTCTCGAACACCCCGTCGCCCGAGGTCAGCCCCCGGTCCAGGACCGGAACCCGGGCCTGCTCCGCGGACCGGATCCGCCCGTCCATCCACATCGTCGTCATCGTGCCTGCCCACCTGCTCGGAAGGTGCCCCCGCGGACGCGGTGACCGGCCCCATCATCGCCGGTGGCGAGCCCGACCAGCCGGTCCGCCTTGATCTCGGTCTCCGCCCACTCCTGGGCGGGGTCGGACCCCCAGGTGATCCCGGCACCGGTACCGAACCGCAGCATCCCGTCCTGCCACCAGAAGGTGCGGATCCCGACGGCGAGTTCCGCCTCCCCGCGGTCGGCGTCCACCCAACCGATCGCCCCGCAGTACGGGCCCCGCGGCACCGGCTCCAACGCGCCGATCGCGCGCAGCGCACTGACCTTCGGCGTCCCCGACACCGACGCCGGTGGGGTGGTCGCGGCGAACAGGGCAGGCCACCCCGTCCCCGGTCGCAGCCGGCCCTCGACGTAGGACACCAGATGCACCAGCCCGGGATGGTGTTCCAACCGGAGCAGCTCGGGCACCGCCACCGTGCCCGGCAGGCACACCTGCTGCAGATCGTTGCGGACGAGGTCGACGATCATCACGTTCTCCGCCTCGTCCTTGGGCAGCAGCCCCCCGGCGTCCGCGGCGGTGCCCTTGATCGGACCGGACCGCACGAGGTCACCACGCCGACGCAGGAACAGTTCCGGCGACGCCGACACGAGCGCCATCCCCTCCTCCGTCCCCGCGCCCGGGCCCATGCCCGGCCCCACGCCCGCCCCCGGCGGAATGTCGATCACCCCGGCGTACGGCGCGGGGTTTCCCCGGGCCAGGATCGCGGCGAGCGCCCACGGGTCGGGGTCCGGCCCGGCCGGCGCGGACAGCACCCGGCACAGGTTCACCTGGTACACCTCCCCCTCCCGGACCAGTTCCCGGATGCGCCGCACCCCGGCGAGGTACTCCCGCTCGTCCAGGGAACTGCGCCACTGCCCCGCAGCCGGGCCCCGCCACGGGCCGCCGCCGGGCAACGGCATCCGCCGGACCCGGTCGAAACGCCACATCCGTAGCGCCCCCTCGAAAGTGAGGACGACCGCCCACCAGCCGCCACGATCGAGATCCGCGGGATCCTCGGAGACCGCGCAGAGCCGATCGGCGAACCGTCCCCCGAACCACGCCGACCCCGTATCCCGGTCCCCGACCGGTTGCCCGTCGGCGCGGAGCCCGAGGACACCCCGGGCACCGGCCCCTGCCGCATCCGCGGTGCGCTGCTCATCCGTCCTGGCCATCCGCCCACCTCACACCATCGGCCCCGGACCACGCACCGCGGTACCTGTCGACACCACCGGAACCGGTTGGACTGCCCGGCAGGCGTTCAGCTAAGGTTCACATCGCGAGCGGCGCCCGATCGGCGCGTAACGCACGCGGACGTGGCTCAGTTGGTAGAGCATCACCTTGCCAAGGTGAGGGTCGCGGGTTCGAATCCCGTCGTCCGCTCGGAGGGGCCAACATGGTCTCGCGGTGGAGTGGCCGAGAGGCGAGGCAGCGGCCTGCAAAGCCGTCTACGCGGGTTCAAATCCCGCCTCCACCTCCATATTGCAAGGGCGATTAGCTCAGTGGGAGAGCGATTCCTTGACACGGAAGAGGTCACTGGTTCAATCCCAGTATCGCCCACCACGTTAGTGCAGGTCAG
>JARRQM010000281.1:0-3706 GCA_037381765.1 Kineosporiaceae bacterium | reverse complement strand
GGCCAGCTCGTCCGCCCCGGCGAGTCCGAGGAGATGGGTCCCGCCCGGACCGGCCCCGCCCCAGGGACGTCCCGGCTGCGGGGGCCGCTCCGGACCGGTACGCAGGACGACGACCGTCCCCGGAAGCTCCCCGTCCGTGCCGAGAACGGCGTCGACGAGGACGACCCGGCGCAGGCCGTCCCACAGGTCGAGGAGGTCCGCGGGGTCGGCGCACTCCACCACCCGCAGCGACGGCACCGGCCCGGCCGCTCCCCCGGCGGGGTCGGCCGCCGGGGACGCGAGCAGTTCCCGGACCCGGGCCACCACGGCCGGGCCCACCCCGTCATCCCCGCGGTCCCGGTTCCCCACCCCCGCGAGCAGCTGCCCCGCCCCCGGCGTGGGCCCGCTCAGGACCGCTCCACCCGCAGGTCGAGGAAGTGCGTCGCGCAGGAGATGCACGGGTCGTAGTTGCGGATCGCCTGCTCGCAGCGCAGGGTCAG
Source organism: Kineosporiaceae bacterium (assembly GCA_037381765.1). Classification (GTDB taxonomy): domain Bacteria; phylum Actinomycetota; class Actinomycetes; order Actinomycetales; family Kineosporiaceae; genus JARRQM01. The sequence continues at coordinate 3,227 of JARRQM010000281.1, read as the reverse complement.
CTCCTGATGGGAGAGGTCGAGGTTCTGCTGGACGAAGCTGCGCAGGTCCGCCTCGACCCCCGGCTGGTTCTGCGACGTCGGCGGGATGATCCGGGCGTCCAGGATGCTGCCGTCGGAGTCGATCCGGTACCGGTGGTAGAGCAGGCCCCGGGGCGCCTCGGTGGCCCCGTGTCCTTCCCCGAACCGCGGGCGCACCGGAACCGCCGGCACCGGCGCACCCTCCCAGCCGTCGATGATCCGCAGCGCCTCGTCGAAGGCGTACACCAGTTCGACGGCGCGCACGACGATGGACTGGAACGGGTTGCGGCACTGCGGCCCGAGCCCCGCCGCCGCAGCCGCCTCCCGGGCGACCGGGGACAGCTGATCCGAGCACAGCGTGTACCGGGCCAACGGGCCCACCGTGTACACCTGATCGCCGTGCAGCCGGGCGTGCAAGGCGTTGGAGCGGGCCACATGCTCCTCGGTGACGTGCTGGGTGAAGTCCGCCACCGGGAAAGCCGACCCGCCGCTGGTCACGATCGACCCGGACTCCAGCGGGTAGCCGTCCGTCCCGCGCAACGACAGGTACTCGTACGGTTGGGTGAAGTCGGGGAAGTCGAACCCGCCGACGAGAGCGACGGTCGCCACCGCCTCTTCCAGCCCCCGCTCCAGATCCGGGCGCAGCGCCTCCAGTTCGGCGCGGGTCGGCACCCGGTAGACGCCGCCGACCCGGGTGTTCACCGGGTGGATGGCCCGCCCGCCGACCGCGGTGAGGATGGCGTTCCCCGCCTTCTTCAACCGCAGCCCCCGCTCCACCACGTCCCGGTGGTCGCCGGCCATCTCGATGGCGCCCTCGTACCCGAGGAAGTCCGGGGCGTGCAGGAGGTAGATGTGCAGGGCGTGGCTCTCGATCCACTCTCCGCAGTAGAACAGCCGGCGCAGCCGGCGGATCTCCTCCGGAACGGTCACCCCGCAGGCGTCCTCGATCGCCTGCACCGCACTCATCTGGTACGCCACGGGGCAGATCCCGCAGATCCGCGCGGTGATGTCGGGGGCCTCGGTGTGGTCCCGGCCGCGGAGGAAACCCTCGAAGAACCGCGGCGGTTCGGCGATCCGCAACTCCACCAGGGTGACCTCACCGTCCAGGACGACCACCCGCATCGCCCCCTCACCCTCGACCCGGGCGAGCTCGCCGACCTCAAGCAGGTGGTTGCCGGAACTCAAACGACCGGTCATCGCCGCACCATCTCCTCCTGCCGCAGGCTCTCCCGGCGGAACGCCTCGGCCCCGGCGTTGTAGGTGCGCAAGGCCCGCACCACGGCGGCGGCGTCCAGGCCGAGCCCGTGCAACCGGTCGGTGAGCGCGGGGGCGTTCACCGAATCCTGCGGCCCGAAACAGCCGTAACAGCCCCGGGCGGTGGCCGGGCACACGGCGCCGCATCCGGCCTGGGTGATCGGGCCCAGGCACGGGGTGCCGTGGGCCACCATCACGCAGGTGAGGCCGCGCCGCTTGCACTCGGCACACACGCTGTACCGCGGCACCCGCGGGCGGCGCCCCGCGACGAAAGCGGAGATCACCTCGACGAGCTGGCCGGCGTCAATCGGGCAACCGCGCAACTCGAAATCGACGGTGACATGCGCGGAGATCGGCGTGGACCGGTCCAGGGTGGCGACGTAGCCGGGATTCGCGTAGACCAGCGCGCGGTACTCCTCCACCGAGGCGTAGTTCCGCAGGGCCTGGATGCCCCCGCTGGTCGCGCACGCACCGATGGCGACGAGGACCCGGGACACCGCCCGGACCCGGCGGACCCGTTCGATGTCCTCCGGGGTGGTCACCGACCCCTCGACCAGCGAGACATCGTAGGGGCCCTCGACATGGGCCCGGGTCGCCTCCGGGAAGTGCGCGATACGCACCGCCCCGGCCACGGCGAGCAGCTCGTCCTCGCGGTTGAGCAGGGACAGCTGGCAGCCGTCGCAGGAGGCGAACTTCCACACGGCCACGGTCGGCGGCGTCCCGCCCGGCACCGTCCCGTCCGGGGGCGTGTCGGCCGGTTGTGTCCCGTCCGGGGGCGTCCCGTTCCCGTTCCGCGCGCTCAGATCCGATGTCATGTCACAGCTCCGCGACGCTCAGCAGGGATTCGACCCGGTCGTAGGCGAGCACCGGGCCGTCCACGCAGGCAAACAACTCCCGCACCTGGCAGTGCCCGCACAGGCCGACCCCGCAGTGCATGTTCCGTTCCAGGGACAACCGCACCCGCGACGCCGGAACGCCACGCCCGATGAGGGCGTCGGCGACCAACCGCATCATGATCTCCGGACCGCAGACCAGGGCGAGAGTGTTCCCGGGGTCGAAGCCGGCCTGCTCGACCAGCGTGGTGACCAGCCCGACCCGGCCGTCCCAACCGGGGGTCCGGTAGTCGACGGTGACCTGAACCTCGAAATCGCCCCGCTCCGCCCATGCGGTGAGCTCATCCGCGAAGAGGATGTCCTCCGCGCGACGGGCCCCGTACAGCAGGACCACCCGCCCGTACTCCGCCCGGCGGGCGAGAACCTCGAGCAGGGCCGGACGCAGCGGCGCCAACCCGATCCCGCCGGTAACGACCAGCAGGTCACCACCGACGGCATCAGCGACCTCCCACCCGGTCCCGAACGGGCCCCGGACCCCGAAAATGTCCCCGACCCCGCTGGAAACGAGGGCGTGCGTGACCGCGCCGACATCCCGGATGGTGTGCCGGAGCGTCCCCGGCTCGGCCGGGTCACCGCTGATGGAGATCGGCACCTCACCGACCCCGAACGCCTCGACCATGGTGAACGTGCCCGAGGCGAACGGCATCGACCGGCCGTCGACGGCCCGCAGGTCCAGGGTCACCGTGTCGGCGGTGTCCTGCCGCCGCCCGACGACCCGGAACGGGTGGGGTAGCAGCCGGCCCCGGGCGTCATCGCCCTCCCGCAGCACGCGTTCCTCGACGTCCGTCATCCCGGCACCACCCTTACGTCGTCCCGCCGCGTGCCGCCTCGGCCGCGCCGCCCGCGGCGACCGGTTCCCGTGCCTGCCCCTGGCCGGCCCGCACCGCCGCGACCTCACGGGTGACGTCGATCCCGGCCGGACACCAGGTCAGGCACCGGCCGCAGCCCACGCACCCCGGAGTGCCGAACTGGTCGACCCAGGACGCGAACTTGTGGGTCGCCCACTGCCGGTACCGGGACCCCGTCGTGTCCCGGACGCTGTGCCCGTGCACCGCGGACAGC
>JARRQM010000280.1:0-3706 GCA_037381765.1 Kineosporiaceae bacterium | reverse complement strand
CTCGCGGGTCAGGCCTTACCCAGGATGCGGTTGAGGTTCGTCCCGCAGGCGGGGCACTGCCCCTTGGCCATCCGGCGGCCGTTGGTCTCCACGACCCGGCCTTCGGCCTGCCGTTTCTCCTTGCACTTCACGCAGTAGAACTCGCCGCTGTAGGTCTCCTCGGCCATGCTGGCTCCTTCGTCGTCGTGAGCGTGGGGTTCTGGCGTCCCCCTCGGTCGCCGGTGCACAGGGTCGCGCCACCACCCCGGCCTGGTTGCTGCATCCCGAACCCCGGCACACCCTAGCTGACCAGCGTCGTTGTCGCTGATCCCCGGGGCGGCGCGTGTCGGTCCGTCCGGTGGCCCCGCCCCGGTCCCGCTGACGCGGCCCCGGACCCCAACCGGTGGACGACACCCTGGGCAACGTGGGGAAGGAGACGCTGGGGCCGCGGACGTCCCGGGGGCGTGCTGTGAGGTTCCCTCGCCGGAACCGGCGCGCCATGCCGTTGGCCTGCACAGATGGTGTGTTCTGGGGTTCTGTGGGGGCTGGCGGAGGCGGGGTGGGGAGTACGGTTTCGGCTGTGGACGGCCAGCCTGCCACCCCGGATGACGGCGTTGAGGTGCGCCGGAGCCGCCGCCGCCTGCGCACGGTGTCCGCCTACCGGGAGAACGGGCGAACCATCGTCCTCATCCCGGCCCGTTTCACCGCGGCCCAGGAACGGGAGTGGGTGGAGCGGATGCTCGCCCGGCTCTCCGCCCAGGACCGGCGTCGCCGCCCGGGAGACGCCGAGTTGATGTCCCGGGCCCGGGAACTGTCCCGCCGCTACCTGGCCGGGCGTGCCGACCCGGTACGGGTCAGCTGGGCGTCGAACCAGCAGCACCGGTGGGGATCGTGCACCCCGGAGGACCGGACGATCCGGGTGAGCACCCGGTTACAGGGGATGCCCGGGTGGGTGCTCGACTACGTGCTGCTGCACGAACTCGCGCACCTGCTGGAACGCGGACACGGCCCGCGGTTCTGGGCCCTGCTTGAGGGGTACCCCCGCACCGAACGGGCCCGGGGCTACCTCGACGGGTTCGCCGCGGCCCGGGAACTGTCCCTCGGGGACGACGACCCGGACGCTCCGGGCAACCACGATCCGGACGATTCGGGCTGCCCCGGGCCGGATTCCCCGGACTGCGAGGACCCGGACTGTGAGGACCCGGACTGTGAGGACCCGGAAGGCGCGGGCGACGACGCTCCGGAACCCCCGGGCCGCTGAGCCCCTGCGGGGGCGCCCCCGTCCCGCGGCGGTGCGGCGTCCGGGCGGCTCCCGGCGCCCCGGCTCCGGACGGCGTCGCTGTTCCCGGCGGCCCGGACCCGGGCGGCGGCCCGCCGCACGTGGTCCCCGACCCCGGCGGCGAGCAGGTCCGGCAGGTCGTCCACGGCGAACCAGGCGACGTCGAAGGATTCCGCGCTGACCACCGGACGATCCGGTGCGGCGATGAGCGCGTGCTGCACGTCGAGGTGCCAGTCGGCGCCGGGAACCCCGCACGGGGCCGGATGCCGGGCGAGGACGACCGGCCCGGGGAGCACCCGCCCCCGCAACCCGGTCTCCTCCGCCACCTCGCGGGCCGCGGCCCCCGCGACCGTGCCGTCGCCGGGTTCGAAGTGCCCGCCAGGTTGCACCCACAGCCGCAGCCGCCCGTGCAGGACGAGGCAGGTCCGGGTGCCGGTGGGGTCGAGGACCACGGCGGAAGCGGTGAAGTGGTGCGGAACCCCGTCCCGGGTGAGCGAGGCCGGTCCGGTGTCGGCGAGCAGCCGGGGCCACGCCCACGCCTCGAACCGGTCCTCCCGGGTGTCCCGGGGCGCGGCGTCGAGGCAGTGACGGAGATCGTTGACGAGATCCGGGGTGGGGGCCCAGCCGAGGGTCACCGGGGCTCCGGTCCGTCCCCGGCCTCCCGGTCGCGGTCGGTGTCCCCGGTGCTCCCAGCAGTCCCGGTGTCCCCGGTGCTCCCAGCAGTCCCGGCGTCCCCGGTGTCCTCGGTGCTCCCAGCAGCCCCGGTGCCTCCGGCCTCCTGGTCGTCGTCTCGGTCGTCCCCGGCCTTTCCCTCCGCGTCGAGTAGGGCGGCCAGCGCCGCGTCCATGGCGTCGCCGGTGTCCCCGCCGTGTCCGGTCCGGGCGAAGCCCCGCGGATCGGTGAACGCGTCGGTGGTCGGCACCAGGTCGGGGTGGCGCCACAGGGCGTCGCGGCCTTCCACCCCGCGGATCTCGGTGAGCGCCGCCCACACGGCGGCGGCCTCACGCAGCCGCCGGGGACGCAGGTCCAACCCGACGAGGGACGCGAACGTGTGTTCGGCGGGCCCGCCCGCGGCACGGCGGCGGCGGACGGTCTCGCGTAGCGCCGCCGCATGCGGGAGGTGGTCGTGCGCTGCGGTGACCACTTCGTCCACCCACCCCTCGACGAGGGCGAGGGCGATTTCCAACCGGTCCAGGGCGGCCTGCTGGGCCGGGGACCGCTCCGGTTCGAACAGTCCTGAGGCGAGGGAGTTCTGCAGCGCCTCCAGGTCGGTGGGGTCGATCTCGCGGATCGCCTGCTCGATGCGTTCGGTGTCGATCCTGATCCCCCGGGCGTATTCCTCGACGGCCCCGAGCAGATGCCCGCGCAGCCAGGGGACCTGGGCGAACAGTCGGGCGTGCGCCGACTCGCGCAGGGCCAGGTAGAGGCGCACCTCATCCTCGGGTAGGTCGAGTCCGGCGCCGAAGGCCGCGACGTTCCCGGGCAGCAGCGCCGTTGCTCCGTCGGTGAGCAGGGGCAACCCGGTCTCCCCGGCGCTCACCACCTCCCCGGCCAGGGCTCCGATGGCCTGCCCGACCTGGGCGCCGAAGAACGCCCCGCCCATCCGCCGGACCATCGGCAGGGCCCCGGCGAGGGCCGGCCGCAACTGCTCGGGGGCCTGGGCGCGGAGCGCCTCGGACAGTGCGCCGCTCACACTGTCCGCAACCGGTTCGATCACGCCCTTCCACACCGGCAGGGTGCGTTCCACCCAGTCGGCGCGGCTCCACGCCTCGGTCCGGGCCGCGGAGGCAGGCAGGTCGCAGACCCGGTCCAGCCACAGGTCCGCGGTCCGCAGCGCCTCGGCGACCTGCCGCTGCTGGGATTCGGCGACACTCGGATCACCCTCGGCCGCGGCCGTCTGCCGGGCCACGTCGCGGGCGAGGTCCCAGTTCACCGGGTCATCCCCGGCCCCGGCGAGCATCTGCTGTACCTGGGCGAGCATCGCCTGCAACATCGCGGGGTCCTGCGGCATCCCGGGCACTGCAGCGAGTTCCGGCGGGAGCCGCGGGCCGTCCGGGCCCTCGGCACCGCCGGACTCGAACAGGGCGCGGAAGAGCTCACCGAGTGGGTCGGGTCGCTCGCCGTCGGTCCGGCCGCCGCCGGCTCCGGTGTCGTCGCCACTGCTCATCGGGCACCTCGTTCCTGTGGCCGGCCCCGTCGGCCGTGCCTGGGCCGCCGGACCTGGATACGGTCGGGCGGGGTCGTCGTCGGCCGGGCAGCCGCGCCGCGGACCCTGTGGGCGGTGAACGCGGTCGCGGGGTGTGACGTTCCCACCGTAGCGAGACGCGGCGCGCGAGAGGTTCCGAGGGACCTGACAAGGAGGTGTGGCGGTGAGTGACCCACGCAGTGTGCGCGGGCGGTCCCGGTCGGTGTCCCGGGGCGGTCCGGTCGTCGCGGTGACCGGCGCCG
>JARRQM010000279.1:0-3718 GCA_037381765.1 Kineosporiaceae bacterium | reverse complement strand
GGGCGGCCTCGGGTCGTGGCGTCTGGCTCCGGTTGGGGCGCGACGTTCGTGGATGCGTGGGTCGTCGGTGTGGGGCAGTACTTCCCGCTCGGCTTCCCGCTCGCCCGCGGTGCGGTAGATCACGCTGACTGGCGTGCTACCCCCCACATGCCCGCAGGGCCTGCCGGTCGGGTTTGCCGGCTGGGCCTGCTCTGCCGCTTCGGGAGGTCGACGGGCCCGCGGTGGCAGTCCCCGCCCGGCGTGACCCTTGTCGTGTTCTTCGCCGCCCCGCCTTCACTGCGGGTCCGGGGCGGATGGGGGACCCCCGCATTCAGGCGTAATGTCATAATGTCGCTTATCGGCGAATCGGGGTCGGGGGTTGGGGCGGGAGTTTCCCCGGTCGGGGTGTCCGTTGGACGGGTCGGTGGACGGGCGGTGCGTTCGGGTGCCTGCCGATCGGGTGGGCCGTGGTCAAGGTGGGGGTCCGTTGTGCCGTTGAAGAAGGGTGCGCCCTGCCCGTTGTGCGTCGTGCCGTGGTACGTCGTGGGAACGACGCCCGGGATCCGGGCTGATCTCCGGGCCCGCCCTGCTGACGGCTGTGGTGCTGGCACTGGTCGCACCGGTCTTCCTGGAGGGGGCGGCAGGGTCTTCCGTTCCGGTCCGGGACGGTACGGCGTCAGGTCCGGTGGCAGTGTCCTTCTCCCCCGGCCTGTCCGCGGTCCGCAATGTCCGGGTGTCGGCGAACTTTGCCGCATCGGGGCTGGCCGCGGGCCCGGACGGTTCCGATGCCGCGAGCGCTGACGGGGACGGGGACGGGGATACCAGTACCGATGCCCGGGGTGCCGGGGATGATTCGGCTGGTGGGGTGCAGCGGATCGAGAGGCAGCCCACCGATGCGGAGGTCCGTGAGGCCCAGGAGCGGGCCGAGGCGTTGCAGGGGCAGGCGGAGCGGCAGGCGCGGACGGTCACGCAGGCGCGGGCCGCGTTGCGTGCGGCGGCGGACCGGGCCGGGCTCGCCCTGGAGCGCTACCGCGGTTCCGTTCTCGCCCAGCAGGAGGCGCAGCGGGAGGCGTGGGCGGCGGAGGATCGGCTCGGTGCCGCCGATGGTGCCCTGGCGAAGAGGCGGGCCGTTCTCGGCCGTTGGGCGCATCAGGCGTACGCGGACGGGTTGTCCTTGAACGGCTACCCGGTGGCGGCGACCTTGCTGACCAGCGGGGCAGGTGACGATCTCGACCTCACGATGGCCACCATGCGGCATCTCGGGGATTCCTGGGAGGCTGACCGGCGGGCTCTGGAACGGGCCCGGCAGGCCCGGCAGGGTGCTGCCGATGAGGCGCGGCGGGCCTCGGATCGGGCGTTGCGGGCGAGTGTCGACGCCGAGCGGGACCGGCAGGCCGCTGATCGGGCCGTCACCGAGCAGCGGGCGCTGCTCGCCTCGTTGGAGGGGGAATTGTCCGAGGCTGAGGATGCCGCCGAGGACGCCGAGCGGCAGGCGGATCGGCTGGCCCGGGCCCGGGCGTTGGCGGCGCAGCAGGGCCGGATCAATGCGGTGACCGGTGAGGTCGGTGAGTGCCGGGGCGGCGATGTCACCGCCTACGCGAACGGGCAGATCCCGTTGTCCGTGCTCTGCCCGCTCTGGGGTACGTCCGGGGAGTACCTGCGTGCTGATGCGGCCTACGCTTTCGGGCGGCTGAGCCAGGCCTATGCGGCCCGGTTCGGTTCGCCGTTGTGCGTGACCGATTCCTACCGGCCTTATGCGGAGCAGGTTGCGGTTCGGGCGGCGAAGCCGTCGATGGCGGCGGTGCCCGGGCGGAGCAATCATGGTTGGGGGACGGCCGTTGATCTGTGCGGTGGGATCGAGCGGTTCGGTACGACGACGCATGAGTGGATGCTCGATAACGCGCCCCTGTTCGGGTGGTTCCATCCGGCGTGGGCGCGGCCGTCCGGTTCCCTTCCGGAGCCGTGGCATTGGGAGTACGGCGGTTGACCGGATTTGGCTGGTGAGGTCGCTGACCGGGGCGAGATGAGTGCAGATACTCATGTCATCGTCCGGGGCGCCGGGAAGCCTTCCCGGGCAGGGGCCGGGTGGGGCAGCATCTGCCGGGGCCGACGAAGGGACGACATCCGGTGGATACCGACATGGTGCCGCCTCCGCATCCGGATCCGGTGCGGCGGCGGGAGCAGCACTCCTGGTACTTCTACGACTGGGCGAACTCGGGGTACTTCACCACGACGGCCACCGTGCTCTTCGGCCCCTACCTGACGGCCGTGGCGAAACGGGACGCCTGCCCGGGGCAGGACACTGATCTGGTCTGCCACACCGACCTGCATGTGTTCGGGATCCCGGTGGCCCCGGGGTCGCTGGCCCTGTACACGGTGACGGTGGCCACCTTGCTGTCCGCGGTGCTTCTTCCCGTCGTCGGGGCGGTCGTGGACCGGTCTGGCCGGAAACGCACCATGTTGGCCCGGTTCGCTTGGGTGGGGGCGTTCGCGGCTTCGGCCATGGTGGCGGTGTCCGGGACGAACTGGCAGCTCGGCGTCGTTCTCATGGTGGTTGCTTCGCTGTGTTTCGGGGCTTCCCTGGTCGTCTATGACGCGATCTTGTGTGATATCTCTGCCCCGGATGAGCGGGATGGGGTGTCGAGCCGGGGGTGGGCTCTCGGCTATCTCGGTGGGGGTCTGCTGCTCGCGTTGAACCTCGGGCTGGTGACCGCCCACGACGTGGTGGGCTTGAGTACCGAGGCGGCGGTGCGGGTGAGCCTGCTCACGGCCGGCTTGTGGTGGGCGGGGTTCACCGTGATCCCCTACCGGGGGTTGCGGGACCGGCCGCCGGTCGGGGTCGAGCCGGTGCCGGAGCGGGGGTGGATGCTCGCCTCCTTCGGGCAGTTGCGGGTGACCTTGGCGCATGCCCGGGGGTTCCCGCAGACCATCACCTTCCTGCTCGCCTACTTGTTCTTCAACGACGGTATCCAGACGGTCATCTATGCCTCGAGTATTTTCGGGGCGGGGGAACTGAGGTTGGCTCCGTCGGAGCTGATGATGACGATCCTGGTGGTCCAGTTCGTCGCGTTCGGTGGGGCTCTGGTCTTCGGTCGGATCGCGGCGCGGGTTGGGGCGCGTGACGCGATTCTCGCGGGTCTGGTGCTCTGGGGGGTCGTCGTGGGGGCCGGGTTCGTGCTGCCCGCAGAACGTTTCGGGTTGTTCTTGGGGCTCGGGGTGCTGATCGGTCTCGTCCTCGGCGGTACCCAGGCGCTGTCCCGGTCGTTGTTCAGCCAGCTCATCCCGCGGGGCCGGGAGGCGGAGTATTTCAGCCTCTACCAGGCGGCCGAGCGGGGAACGAGCTGGCTGGGCACCTTGATGTTCGGGCTGGTTTTCCAGCTGACCCATTCCTACCGGTGGGCGATCCTCACCCTGGTGGTCTTCTTCGTGGTCGGTGGCCTGCTCCTGGCCCGGGTGGATGTGCGGCGGGGAATCCGGGATGCGGGGAACGGGACGCCCTTGGTGGCGTGAACCACATTCCGGGAGTACCGGGCCGGCCCGCCCCGGGCATATGTTGGGGACCGAACGGGTCTCTCGGTGCCGGCAGGAACACGGGGGTCCCTCAGCGCGTTGGATTCCGGTGACGGCACCTGCACCTCGGAGGTACATGGCGATGAGCGACCGGAGCATGCGGGGGACGCGTTTGGGGGCGCAGAGCCTGGAGAGTGACACCGGGGTCCAACCGGCGGCCCGGCAGGAT
>JARRQM010000278.1:0-3730 GCA_037381765.1 Kineosporiaceae bacterium | reverse complement strand
GGGCCCTACGGCAACGCGTTCAGATCCACCGCCGTCCGGAGACGGTGGCCGGCGCGCCATCGGTGCGACGAACCTCCGACGCGGAGAGAACCCGAGGGTTCCGAACCGTTCCGTGTCACCACCCGGTCGAGATGTGGGCTCGCGGCGTCGCCCGCTGCACCCCGGGTTTCCCCGCCGGTGTCGACTCCCGGTTCTCGTCCGGCGCTCCGTTCCACGGGTCCGCTCCCGACGGCCTGGCCGGATCCCGAGTTTCCTCGGCCTCCGTGCCTACCTGCCGGTCGCGGTCCGAACCATCCGGCGGCCCAAGGCCCCCGCACGATCCCCGGGCTTCCCGGATCCCTCCGGTTCACCCACCGTTTCCCGATGCGTGGAGAGATTTCTACTCCGGCCTACCGTGCTGCGCAAGAGGTTCGGCGACAGCGATTTCGTCACCCTTTTCCGTGGCCCTCCGGCGGCCCCGGCGGGATACCGGGGCCGTAGCGGGCGTGGGGCCGCCAGGTCTTCGTGGACGCCCCGTTCCCGCCGACCCTCCGGCTCCTGCGGCGGACCCACCGCGGCGGCGTGGGACCATGGGGTGACCCGATGGCGCCCCGCCCTCCTTCTCGCATTTCTCGCGGGAGCGACCACAGCCACCTGCACGACCACGAGACGACGAGGTACTTCTGCGTGTCCCCGATGGCTCGAACGGCCCCGACGCCGTCCGCGACGCCCGCCGACGCGATCCGCAACTTCTGCATCATCGCGCACATCGACCACGGTAAGTCGACCCTGGCCGACCGGATGCTGCAGATCACCGGGGTCGTCGAGGACCGGCAGATGCGCGAGCAGTATCTCGATCGGATGGATATCGAGCGCGAACGGGGAATCACCATCAAGTCCCAGGCGGTGCGGATGCCCTGGGAGTCCGGCGGCGGCGTCTACGCCCTCAACATGATCGACACCCCGGGACACGTCGACTTCACCTATGAGGTATCCCGTTCCCTGGCCGCCTGCGAGGGCGCGGTACTCCTCGTCGACGCAGCCCAGGGCATCGAGGCGCAGACGTTGGCGAACCTCTACCTCGCCCTGGAGGATGACCTCGCGATCATTCCCGTGCTCAACAAGATCGACCTGCCGGCGGCCCCACCCGACCGGTACGCCGAGGACCTCGCCCCCCTGATCGGCGGTCAGCCGACCGACTGCCTGCGGGTATCCGGGAAGACCGGGGCCGGTGTGGAGGAACTGCTCGAACAGATCGTCCGCCAGGTGCCGGCACCGGTCGGGGATCCCGAGGCCGCACCCCGGGCGATGATCTTCGACTCCGTCTATGACACCTACCGGGGAGTCGTCACCTACGTCCGGGTGGTCGACGGCCGGCTGACCGCCCGGGAACGCATCGCGATGATGTCCACCCGGGCCACCCACGAACTCCTGGAGATCGGCGTGATCTCCCCGGAACCGGAGCCCGCGGCCGGGCTCGGCGTAGGCGAGGTCGGTTACCTCATCACCGGGGTCAAGGACGTCCGTCAATCCAAGGTCGGCGACACGGTGACGAGCGCAGCCAAACCCGCCGGGCAGGCCCTCGGCGGCTACCGCGACCCCAAACCCATGGTGTTCTCCGGGCTGTACCCGATCGACGGTTCGGACTACCCGGCGCTGCGCGAAGCGCTGGACAAGCTCAAACTCAACGACGCGGCGTTGGTGTACGAACCGGAAACCTCCGCCGCGCTCGGGTTCGGCTTCCGCTGCGGATTCCTCGGCCTGCTGCACCTGGAGATCGTCCGGGAACGGCTGGAACGCGAGTTCAACCTCGACCTCATCTCCACGATGCCGAACGTCGTCTACGACGTCACCATGGAGGACGGCAGCAAGGCCGTCGTCACCAACCCCTCAGAGTTCCCCGGCGGGAAGATCGCCGAGGTCCGTGAGCCCGTCGTGCGGGCCACCGTCCTCGCACCCTCGGAGTACATCGGTGCGATCATGGAACTGTGCCAGCAGCGCCGCGGGGAGCTGCGCGGGATGGACTATCTGTCCCCGGAACGTGTCGAACTGCGTTACACCCTCCCGCTCGCCGAGATCGTCTTCGACTTCTTCGACCAGCTGAAGTCCCGCACCCGTGGCTACGCTTCGCTGGATTACGAACCGGACGGGGACCAGATCGCCGACCTCGTCAAGGTCGACATCCTGCTGCAGGGGGAGACCGTCGACGCCTTCAGCGCCATCGTGCACCGGGACAAGGCCTACGCCTACGGCGTCGCCATGGCCGGAAAACTCAAAGAACTCATCCCCCGCCAGCAGTACGAGGTACCGGTGCAGGCCGCCATCGGGGCCCGGGTGATCGCCCGCGAGACCATCCGCGCGATCCGCAAGGACGTCCTCGCCAAGTGCTACGGCGGGGACATCACCCGGAAGCGCAAACTGTTGGAGAAGCAGAAGGAGGGGAAGAAGCGGATGAAGGTGGTCGGCCGCGTCGAAGTCCCCCAAGAAGCCTTCATCGCCGCGTTGAGCAACGACGCCTCCGGGCAGGCGGACAAGGCGCGGAAGTGACCCTGGGGCCGGCCGCGGGCCACGACCTGCCGTCGGACTCCTTCGGCCTGGCCCCCGCTGCCGCCGCCCCACGGACCGGGACGGCCGGCACGCTGCGCTCCCTCCCCCTGTTCAGCCGGATCGGCAGTGCCGACCTCGACACCCTCGCCGCCCGAGCCCGGACCCGCGCGCTGTCCCGCGACGAGGTGCTGTTCCGGCAGGAGGACCCGGCGGCGGCCTTCTTCGTCGTGCTTACCGGCGTCATCAAGCTCGCGGTGCTCGGGGCGGACGGCACCGAGAAGGTCATCGAGGTGATCCAACCGGGGGAGAGCTTCGGCGAAGCCGTCATGCTGCTCGGGCAGCCGTACCCGGTGACCGCCACCGCCCTGGCCCCGACCCGGCTGCTCACCGTCCCCGCCGAGGCGGTGGAAACCCTGCTGGACCGCGACCCGCTGTTCGCCCGGCAGATGCTCGCCGGGCTCGCCGTCCGGTTGCACGGGATGGTGCGTGACATCGAAGCCTACGCCCTGCGTTCCGGTCGCCAGCGAGTTGTCTCCTACCTCGTCGAACACGCCCGTCCGGACCCCGGGACGGGGGAGTCCGGGCCGCACACGGTGCTGTTGCGGACGAGCAAACGGATCGTCGCCTCCCGGCTCAACCTCGCCCCGGAGAGCCTGTCCCGGGTGCTCCAGGAACTCACCGCGGAGGGGACGGTCACCGTGGCGGGCCGGCGGATCGCCATCCCGGACCTCGCCGCGCTGGCCCGCCGCGCCCAGCCGGGGCCACCTGATCCGGTTCGCTGATCGCGCAGGCCCGCCAGGGTGCGGCCGGCTCGACGCCGGCCCCGGCGGGTCGTTCCGGCGCGTCTGAACCGGTGTGTCTCACCCGGTGCCATGACCTCCGGTGGGACCCTCGGTATGCCCCGCCGCGCGGCGAACACGACGGCGGATCGGGGCGGACTTGACCTGGGTCAAGGAACCCGTGGCTGGTCGCTGGCAGTGTCGACACGGAAGCCGACCGGTGCTGGGTACCTCGGTGCCCCGTCACCGCCACCGGCTCGGTCCTGGTCTCGGCCGGGACCGACCTGACCAGCCCTGGTCTGACCTGACCTGGCCTGACCAGTCCTGACCAGCTTGGCCCCGGCCCGGTCCAGGCCGGCCCTGGCCCGGTCCGGACCGATCAGCCCTGGCCTGACTCTCACCGTCGAGGAGAATCGCCCATGTTC
>JARRQM010000277.1:0-3736 GCA_037381765.1 Kineosporiaceae bacterium | reverse complement strand
CCGAGGTGGTACGACACTTCGCCGGGTACTACCCGGCGCCCCGCGACCCGGATGAGGTGATCGCCGCGGTCGGCCTCGACGGGCAACGCCACGCCCGCATCCGGACCCTGTCCGGCGGGCAGCGCCGCCGCCTCGACGTCGCCCTCGGCGTGGTCGGGGACCCCGAGCTGCTCTTCCTCGACGAGCCGACCACCGGATTCGACCCGAGGGCCCGGCGCTCCTTCTGGGAACTGATCCGCGCCCTCCAGCAGAAGGGCACGACGATCCTGCTCACCACCCACTACCTGGACGAGGCCGAGCAGCTCGCCGACCGGGTCGCGGTGCTCGGCGGCGGGAAGGTCCTCGCCGTCGACACCCCGGAACGGCTCGGCGCCCGACAGTCGCACCGGGCGACGGTCCGCTGGGAGGAACCCGACGGACCCCGAGAGGAGCTGACCGGGACCCCGACGGCACTGATCACCCGGCTGGCCACCCGGTACGGCGGGGAGATCCCGGGGTTACAGGTGTTGCGGCCGACCCTGGAGGACGTCTATCTCGCGCTGCTCGACAGCGCCGGGAACGGGACGCCCACGAATGGGGTGGCGGGGAAGGGGACCGTGCGATGAACGCCGTCCCGTCCGCCTTGCGGCTCGGCCTGTCCCGCTCGGGCATCGAACTCCGGCAGTTCTTCCGGGAACGCGACAGTATGGTGTTCACCTTCGCCTTCCCGGTCATCCTGCTGTTCATCTTCGGATCGGTGTTCAGCGACGACATCGCCCCCGGGGTGAGCTTCACCCAGTACTTCGTCGCCGGCATGCTCGCCTCCGGCATCGTGCTGTCCAGCTTCCAGTCCCTGGCCACCTCCATCGCCATCGAACGCGATGACGGCACCCTGAAAAGGCTGCGCGGCACGCCCATGCCGCCGTCGGCCTACTTCCTCGGCAAGATCGGCCTCGTCCTGGTGAGCAGCCTCGTCCAGGCCGCGGTCCTCCTGGTCGTCGGCAGCCTCGTCTTCGATCTCACCCTGCCCACCGACCCCACCCTGTGGCTGCGTTTCACCTGGGTCTTCTTCCTCGGCAGTACGGCAGGCACGGTGCTCGGAATCGCCTACTCCTCGGTGCCCCGCTCAGCCCGCAGCGCCGGGGCCGTGGTCGCCCCCGTGGTCATCGTGCTGCAGTTCATTTCCGGGGTGTTCTTCGTCTACAGCGAGCTCCCGGGCTGGATGCAGACCATCGGGGCGGCCTTCCCCCTGAAGTGGCTGGCGCAGGGCATGCGCTCGGTGTTCCTGCCCGCGTCATTCGAGACCAGCGAGGTGGGGGGATCCTGGCAACTCCCGCAGACCGCACTCGCGCTCGTGGCCTGGACGGTACTCGGACTGCTGATCACCGTGCGCACGTTCCGCTGGCGGCGACGCGACGCGGGGTGAACGGGCACGATGGCGCGGCATACCGGAGGCACGGTGCGGACGGACCGACCGCGGCCCCGCGGCAAGGAAGGGTGAGCGAGGTGGACAGCGAGCCGGAGGGAACCCCGGACGCGACCCCGGACGGGCTGCCGGGTGGGACGCCGAGCCGGGTGCTGGACACGGCCAGAGCCGGAGCGAGGCACACCACCGCGCGGTCGGCCACCGATCGGTCGGCCACGGATCGGTCGGCCACCGATCGGTCGGCCACGGATCGGGACGGTTCCACCGATGTGTGGATGCGCTGGATCGTCGGCTGGCATCTCACCTTCTGGGCCGTCGTCGGGCTCGGCCTTCTCAGCCTCGGGCTGGCCGAGAACCTCGACCGGGGCCAACGACTGTTCGGGGTCGGACTGTTCGCCGCGCTCGGTACCGCCTACGCGGGACTCCTGCAACGCACCGGACGGACCACCGGGTGGCGGTACCGGGTGTATCTCGTGGTCGCCGTGCTCGTCACCGGTGCCGCCTGCGCTCTGCGCCCGGAGCTGTCACTCGTCCTGTTCATCGTCTACCCGCAGGTGTGGATGTTCGCCGAGGGGATCCGGGAGGCGATCGGTTTCACCATCGCGGTCAGCGGGGCCGCCTTCACCGGTTTCGTCGTGTACCAGGGGCCCGGTGTCGCAGCGTTCCGGGAGAACGGTCCGAGCATGCTCGTGAGCATGCTGTTCAGCATCCTTCTCGGGCTGTGGCTGTCCCGGATCATCGACCAGTCCCGGGAGCGTGCCGCGCTACTCGCACAGATCGCACAGACCCGCACCGAACTCGCCGAGGCGCACCACGCCCAGGGGGTGATGGCCGAGCGGGAACGCCTGGCCCGGGAGATCCACGACACCCTGGCCCAGGGGTTCACCGGCATCGTCATGCACGCCCAGGCGGCCACCGGCTCGCTCCATGCCGACCCCCCGCGGTCCCGGGACACCGCGCGGCACCTGGGCACCATCGAGGAGATGGCGCGGGAGAACCTCGCCGAGGCCCGGGCTCTCGTCGCGGCGTTCACCCCGGTCGGGCTGGATGGCAGCACCCTCGCCGACGCGGTGCGCCGGCTCGCCGAACGTTTCGGGCAGCAGACCGGGGTGCCGGTCGAGGCGGTCGTCGACGGGACCGGTGCGGGGCTGACCCGGGCCCAGGAGGTCGTGGTGCTCCGGGCCGTGCAGGAAGCGCTGGCGAACGTTCGCCGACACGCCCGGGCCGGCCGGGTCACGGTGCGACTGTCCGTCGACGGCGCCGGGGCCCGGGTCGAGGTCGGCGACGACGGGGTGGGGTTCGCCCCGCAGGAGGTCACCTCCGGCTACGGGCTGTCCGGGATGCGCAGCAGGGTCGGTGAGGTCGGCGGTGAACTGGAGATCACCAGCTCGCCCGGCGGCGGGACGTGGCTACAGGTGCGGATACCGGCCCCGGCACCGGCCGGGGACGGCACGCCGGCCCCGCAGCGAGGTCGGGAAATCGTGCGGGAGGAGACCGGGCAATGACGATCAAGGTGCTCGTGGTCGACGACCATCCCGTGGTCCGGTCCGGACTCGTCGGCATGCTCGCCGCCGAGGACGACCTCGACATCGTCGGGGAGGCCGGCGACGGGCAGGAGGCGGTGATCCGGGTCGGTGAGCTCACTCCCGACGTCGTCCTGATGGACCTGCGAATGCCCCGACTGGACGGGGCCGGGGCGACCGCCCGGATCGTCGCCGAGTACCCGCGAACCCGGGTGCTCGTACTCACCACGTACGACACCGACGCCGACATCGTCCGCGCGGTCGAGGCCGGGGCGACCGGCTATCTGCTGAAGGACACCCCCCTCGCGGAACTGGCCGCCGCGGTGCGTGCGGCGGCCCGCGGCGAGACGGTGCTCGCACCCGCCGTCGCCGCGCGCCTGGTCTCCCGGTTGCGCGCGCCCGCCACCGAACCGCTCACCCCGCGCGAGGTCGAGGTACTCGCTGCCGTGGCACGTGGGCTGTCCAACGCCGAGATCGGCCGGGAGCTGCACATCGCGGAGGCCACGGTGAAGACCCACCTGTTGCGGGCCTTCGCCAAACTCGATGTAGACGACCGGACCCGCGCCGTCACCGTCGCGATGGAACGCGGCATCCTGCCCGCCCCGGGACGATGAGGCGGGGGTGAAATCGGACGCACCGACAGGCGAGATAGGCTCCCGAGCTTGTTCGGCATTTCCCGGGACCCGCGTCCTCGCCTTCCGAGGCCAGCCTCCCTCCAAACGACCCCACGTAGTGGCATATTGCGGTGAGTGATTGTGCCTCTTCTGCATCGCCCGGCCTCCCCGCGGCGTCTCCCGAACCTGCTGAC
>JARRQM010000276.1:0-3736 GCA_037381765.1 Kineosporiaceae bacterium | reverse complement strand
CGATCGCCCTCCTGGCCGCGACGACGACGCTCGGTGTGGTGGTCCAGGCCCTCGTCCTGGTCCCGGTGCTGCACCGGAACGGGTTCCGTTGGCGGCCCCGGTGGGGGTTGCGCGGTGTCGGCATGCGCACCGCGGGGCGGGTCGCGGGGTGGACCTTCTCCGCCGTCGCCGTACAGCAACTCGCCTTCGTCCTCACCTCGAAGGTGATCAACGCCGGGGCCCGGTCCGCGGCCGACGCCGGGGCCCGGGTACAGGCCGGCCGGTTCGTCTTCGACAACGCGAACCTGCTGTTCATGCTGCCGCATTCGCTCGTCGCGGTTTCCCTGGTCACCGCGCTGTTCACGCGGATGTCGCATGCCGCCGCGGCCGGGGACACCGCGGGGATCCGCGCCGACCTGTCCCTCGGGTTGCGTTCCACCGGGGTGGCGACGGTGCTGTCCACCGTGGCTTTCCTGGTACTCGGGCACGATGCGGCCGCCCTCATCTTTCTCGGCAACGGGCCGGATGCGGTCGACGCCCTCTACCTGGTCACCCTCGCCATGATGCTCGGGCTCGTCCCGTTCAGCGCCCAGTACCTGCTGCAGCGGGTGTTCTACGCGTTCGAGGACGCCCGCACCCCGTTCCGGGTGCAGGTCCTCGTCTCCCTGATCTGGACGGCGGGGAACCTGCTCAGCCTGTTCCTGCTGCCCGGGCGGTGGGTGACCGTCGGGGTGGGGGTGGCCATGGGTACCTCCAGCCTGTTCGGTGCCGGACTGTCGCTGTTCCTGCTACGTCGACGGATCGGTTCCACCGACGGGACCGCGGTACTGGGCAGTCACGTCCGGTTCGCGATCGCCGCGGTCGGCGCCGGGTCGGCGGCCTGGCTGGCCTCCTCGGGGGTGCATCTCGTGGCCGGGTCGGGGCGGGTCGCCGCCTTGCTCGCCCTGGCTGTCGCCGGACCGGTGATGCTCGGCCTGTACGCGGGGCTGCTCCGGAGCATGCGTGCGGACGAAATGGACGCCCTGCTCGCCCCGGTACTGCGCCGGGTCGGCCGGGGCGGCGGGAACCGCCCGGACGGCCGTCACGTGGCACCGTGACCCGTCGGGCCCGCCACCGGTAAACCGTCCGGCGTTCCTCGGGCGATCTGCGACGATCCGGCGGGGATCCGGCGGGGATCCGGCGCAGATCGGGGGCGGGCGAGACCCGGCGAGCAGCCCCGGCAGCACTAGCATGGGAGCCTCTGGACGGGGCATCCGGCCGAGGGGAGGAACTGCTCTGGACGCCGCAGGCCAGGACACCCTGCTCGCGGGGCGGTACCGGCTCCGGGAATACCTCGGGACCGGTCCGGTCGGCACGTTATGGCGTGCCGACGACGAGGTCACCGACCGTCCCGTAGACGTTTCCGTGCTCGTTCCCGGACATCCGCACGCCGATCAGGTCATCGGCGCGGCGCACCGGGTGCGGCTGGTCGGCGACCCTCGGCTCGGCGCACCGCTCGATGCCGGTGCCGACCCCGGCGGCGGGTTCGTCGTATGCCCGCCGGAGGAGGGTTCCGACCTCACCGCGGTCCTGCGGGACGGCCCGCTGCCCCCGGAGACGGCCCGCCGGCTGATCACCGCGGCCGCGCAGGCCCTAGCCGCCGCGGATGCGCACGGCCTGCACCATGGTCGGCTCCGTCCCGAATGTCTGCGACTGCTCGGGGACGGCGACATCCGGCTGCTCGGCACCGCCGTCCAGGCGGCGGCGTCGGGCCGGCCCGTCCCGGAGGCCGCCGAGGCGCGACGGGAGGACGCCGCCGCATTGGTGCACCTCCTGTACGCCGGGTTGACCGGACGCTGGCCAGGCACCCGGAGCAGTGCTCTGCCCACGGCGCCGTATCAGGGCGGGCGGGTGACGCCGCCGTCCGAGCTGCAGCCCGGGATCCCGGTCGACCTCGACACCATGTGCCGGAACACCCTCGACGCGCAGGCCGGCCCCGAGTCACCGGCCGCCCTGGCCCGGCTGCTCGCCACCGGTGCGGATGATCCGTCCCAGGCCACCGGCCCCGCCCCGGACGGTGGCCCCGCCTCGGCCACCGGACCCACCTCGGCCGGTGGGTTCGCGACGGCCCAGAGCTTGGTGGCCCGACTACCCGTACCCGGAGGTCCCGCGGCCCGGGCCACCACTGCTTCCGGTGCCACCACAGCTTCCAGTGCCACCACGGCCACGGGTTCCGCCGTCGGTTCGGCTACGGGTTCCGCGGCAGGTTCCGCCGCCGGACCTGCCTCCGGCACGGAGTCCGGCAGGACGGTCGGTGCCGCGGTGCACCGTGGCGGCCGGGCGGCCCTCCTGGAACGCGGACGGCGCCGACCGCCCGCATCCGGTACGGCCGGTCTGGTCACCCTCGCCGACCTGCCCGAGATCGGCACCCCGGTGGTCGAGGAACCGCCCATGCCGTTCGTCACGCCGTTGCCGGTCGCGCCACCGGATGCCGAGGAGTCCCGGCTGGTCATCCGGAGCGTCCTGGTGTTCGTCGTGCTGGCCCTCGTCATCGCCGGGTTCACCTTGCGTAACTTCGGTTCGGGGACGGACCGCGCCACCCCGGCCGCGACGGCCTCCTCCGGTGCCGGGGCGACGGCGACCCCATCCGCGACGGCCACCGGGACGGCGGCGGCCTCCGCGGCCCCGACCCCGACGAGTACCCCGGACATCGCGGGTATCCAGGCCCTCGACCCACAGGGGGACGGGTCGGAGAACGGCGGCTCGGCGAGTAACGCGATCGACCGGGACACCTCGACGTCGTGGCGGTCCGACCGGTACGCCACGGCGGCCTTCGGCGGCCTCAAGGACGGCCTCGGCCTGGCCGTACGGTTGGAGAGCGAGACCCCGGTCCGCGGGGTCACCATCAGCATCCGGGGCAGCGGCGGGCACGTCGAGTTGCGCAGCGCCCCCGGTCCGGGCCTGGACGGGTCCACGGTGGTCGCCGAAACCGATGTCGGCAGCGGCCAGGTCGCTCTCGCCCCGACCGCACCGGTGACCTCTCGCTGGCTCGTCGTGTGGTTCACCGAGTTGCCGAAGACCGGCGGCCGGTATCAGTTGGACGTTTCCGAGATCGGGGTGCGGTGAGCGAGCGGAGCGGCACTACCGCGTGGGACGACAGATCCCGGAGGACCAGGGAGGATCAGGCCCTCGTCCGGGCCCACGTGATGGGCGATCCGGACGCCTTCGCCCAGCTGTTCCGGCGGCACCGGGACCGCCTGTGGGCCGTGGCCATGCGCACCCTCGGCGACCGGGAGGAGGCCGCGGACGCCCTGCAGGAGGCGATGATCTCGGCTTTCCGGAACGCCGCCGGCTACCGGGGTGATGCCGCGGTCACCACCTGGCTGCACCGGATCGTCGTCAACGCCTGCCTGGACCGGATCCGGCGGCGCCAGGCGCGGCCGACGGTTCCGCTGGGCGGTAGTGACTACCCGCACCGCGGGGACGACCACGGGGCGACCGAGACCCGGCTCGACGTCGAGGCCGCCCTCGCGGCGATCCCGGAGGCGCAGCGGGCCGCCCTCGTCCTCGTCGACATGCAGGACGTCCCGGTGGCCGAGGCCGCGCAGATCCTCGGGGTCGCCGAGGGGACGATCAAGTCCCGCTGCTCGCGCGGCCGGGTCGCGATGGCCCGGGTGCTGCGCGCGCAGGTGGCGGCGCAGACCGGACGGCCCCCCGGCGGGGGCGGGTACCCGCCGGGGAACCCCGGGGGCCGTCCGAACGTCGCATCGGGGGTGGC
>JARRQM010000275.1:0-3744 GCA_037381765.1 Kineosporiaceae bacterium | reverse complement strand
CGCCTCCACCCGGCCGAGCTGGGTGAGCCCGAGGTTGCCGCCCTCACCGACGACCCGGACCCGCAGGTCACACCCGTCCACCCGGATCACGTCGTTGGCCTTGTCGCCGACGTCGGCGTGACTCTCCCGGGAGGACTTCACGTACGTACCAATCCCACCGTTCCACAGCAGGTCGACAGGGGCCTGCAGGATCGCGTGGATGAGTTCGGCCGGGGTCATCGCCGGGGGCGGGTCGGCGATCCCCAGCCGGACCGCGATCTGCCGGCTGACCGGCACGGACTTCGCGGTCCGCCGGAACACCCCGCCGCCGTCGGACAGCAGCGCCCGGTCGTAGTCCGCCCACGACGAGCGGCCCAGCCGGAACAGCCGCTGCCGTTCGGCGAAGGACACCGCCGGGTCGGGGTCCGGGTCGAGAAAGACGTGCCGGTGGTCGAAGGCGGCGACCAGACGGATCTGCTCGGACAGCAACATGCCGTTGCCGAACACGTCCCCGCTCATGTCGCCGACACCGATCACCGTGAACGGGTCGGACCGGACGTCCCGGCCCAGCTCACGGAAGTGCCGTTGGACGCTCTCCCAGGCGCCGCGCGCGGTGATACCCATCGCCTTGTGGTCGTAACCGACCGACCCGCCGGAGGCGAAGGCATCGCCGAGCCAGAAGCCGTACTCCCGGGCCACCTCGTTGGCGATGTCGGAGAAGGCCGCGGTGCCCTTGTCCGCGGCGACGACCAGGTAGGTGTCGTCGTCGTCGTAACGGACCACGCCCTCGGGCGGGGCGACCTCCTGGCGCGCCGCGTCCCCGGTGCCGGCCGGGACGAGGTTGTCCGTGACGTCGAGCAGGCCCCGGATGAAGGTCCGGTAGCTGGCGACCCCCTCGGCCAGCCAGGCATCCCGGTCCGCCGGGTCGGGCAGCTGCTTGCAGAAGAACCCGCCTTTGGCCCCGGTCGGCACGATCACCGCGTTCTTCACCATCTGTGCCTTGACCAGGCCGAGGATCTCGGTGCGGAAATCCTCGCGCCGGTCACTCCAGCGCAGCCCGCCCCGGGCCACCTTGCCGAACCGCAGGTGGACCCCCTCCACCCGGGGCGAGTAGACGAAGATCTCGTACACCGGTCGGGGCTGCGGCAGGTCGGGGACGGCCTTCGGGTCGAACTTGATCGCGATGTACGGCTTCGGCACCGGTGCCCCGTCCGGGCCCGGTTCGGTCCCGAAGTAGTTCGTCCGCAGCGACGCGGTGACCATGCCGAGGAAGGCGCGGAGGATCCGGTCGTGGTCGAGGCTGGCCACATCGTCGAGTTCGGACCGGATCCGTTCGACGAGTTCCGCGGACGCCGACTCCCGGTCCGCGGCGGGCCGGTCCGGAGCGAACCGGGCCTCGAACAACCGGACGAGTAGCTGGGACAAGCCGACGTTCGCGACGAGACAGTCCTCGATGTAGTGCTGGCTGAACGTCGTCCCGGTCTGCCGCAGGTACTTCGCGTAGGCCCGGAGCAGCATGACCTGCCGCCAGGTGAGGCCGCCGCGCAGCACCAGCCGGGCCAGGCTGTCACTTTCCGCCTGCCCCGCCCAGGCAGCGGCGAAAGCCTGGGAGAACAGTTCCCGTTCCCGGTGCTGGTCGGGTTGCCGCAGCAGGGCCGGGTAGCGCAGGCCGAAGTCGTAGATGTGCACGGCGATCTCGCCGGATCCCCCCGCACCCGCCGGACCGCCCGCGCCGTCGGTGCTCCCCGCATCCACGGCACCGCCGGCACCGTCGGGACCGTCCGTCCGGGTGGGACCGCCCGTCCGGGTGATCACGTACGGGCGTTCATCGATCACCTCGACCCCGAGATGGGACAGGTAGGGCAGCACCGAGGTCAGGGACAACGGGGCGGTCCGGTACAGCTTGAACCGGCGCACCCCCTCGGCGGCACCGACCGGCTCGTACAGGTTCATCCCGATCGGCGCGGACCGGTCCGCGGCCAGCACCTCCTCGATCCGGCGCAGGTCGGCGACGGCCACCCGGGCCGGGAAATCCTCCTTGTACGCCTCGGGGAATCCCCGCCCCCACAACCGGACCAGCCGGGCGGCCTCCTCCTCACCGACCTCGGCGCGCAGGGCGTCGACGAGGTCCTCGTCCCAGGACCGGGTGGCCTCGACCAGCCGGCCCTCCAGCTCGTCGGGATCGACGTAGGGCAGCGGCGTTCCCGGCTCGACCCGGATCACGAAGTGCAGGCGGGCCAGCACCGATTCGCTGACCCGGGCCGTGTAGTCGACATGCGACCCGGAGAACGCTTCACGCAGGATCTGGTCCATCCGCAGCCGGACCGCCGTGGTGTACCGGTCCCGGGGAAGGTAGACGAGGCAGGACACGTACCGCCCGTACTGGTCCGTGCGCAGGAACAGCCGGGTACGCCGACGTTCCTGCAGATGCATGACGGCGAGGGCGATGGTGTACAGGTCGTCGACGCTGATCTCGAACAGTTCGTCGCGCGGGTAGGTTTCCAGGATCTGCAACAGGTCCTTGCCGGAATGGCTGTCCCGGGCGAAACCGGTGCGGTCAAGGACCGCCTGCACGGTGCGGCGCACCACCGGGATCCGGCGCACGCTGTCGGTGTACGTCGCCGAACCGAACAGGCCGAGGAACCGGCGCTCGCCGATCACCTCGCCGGCGGCGTCGAACACCTTGACGCCGATGTAGTCCAGATAGGCCCGGCGGTGCACGGTGGCCCTGCTGTTCGCCTTGGTGAGCACGAGCACGCGCTTCTCCCGGGCCTTGGCCCGGGCCTGCCGGGTCAACCGGTCCGCACCGGGTGAGGACGGGATCTGGTCGTAGCGCAGGATGCCGAGCCCGGTCCCGGTCTGCGCGACGAGCATGTCCTGGCCTTCACGTGATTCGAGGCGGTACTCCCGGTACCCGAGGAAGGTGAAGTACTCCTGGGACAGCCAGCGGAGCAGCTCCGCGGCCTCGGCGACGTCATCCGGGTCGACCCCGGGCGGGGATTCGGCGGTCAGCTGTTCGGCGATGGTGAGGGCCCGGTCCCGCATCCGCGGCCAGTCCTCCACCGAGACCCGCACGTCTTCGAGGACCCGGCGCAGGCCGTCGGCCACCGGGTCCAGGTCCGCGGGGTGGGTGGCCCGGTCGATCTCGACATGGATCCACGACTCGACGACCGCGTCGCGGGGCAGGTCGTCGGACCGGGAGGCGTCGAGCACCTCGCGCAAGCCCCCGGTGACGTCGCGGCGGGCGACGATCTGCGGGTGCACGACGAGGTGGATGCCACGGTCGAGCCGGGACAGTTCGGCGGAGACGGAGTCGACCAGGAAGGGCATGTCGTCGGTGACGATCTCGACCACGGTGTGCCCGCACGACCAGGCGTGCTCGTCGACCGTCGGGGTGAACACCCGGACGTTGGCCACCCCCTGCGGGCGGTGCCCGGCCAGTTGCCGATGTGACAGGGCCGCCCCGACGAGGTCGACGACCTCCCGGTTGCGCAGGTCGTCCAGGGAAATGTGGTGGTAGTACCGGGCGAGGAACTCCCGCAGGCCCGGTTCCCGATACCCCTGCCGCTCACCCGCCTCCGCGGCCCGATCCACGATCTGCGCACGGTCGGTGTTCTGCGCCCGCGTCATCGCCACCCACGCTCCGGATCTCCGAGAGCTTGCGCGTCACGCGCCATCGCGTGCCGTCCCCGCTGACGATACCCAGCCCGTCGCGGCCCGCATCGCGACACCACCCGTTCGGCGTGGGCGGGGCGGGGTGCGCGG
>JARRQM010000274.1:0-5485 GCA_037381765.1 Kineosporiaceae bacterium | reverse complement strand
CCTGCCCGAGGGGCTCGCGGTTGGTAGCCGGAGTTTCCGAGCGGATGTCATCGCGGGTAGCGGAACGGCAGCTGAGCATGGCGCGGAAGCTGCCCCGGCCCCGCCCCGAGGCACCGCCAGGGGCAGGCCGGTGGCCCCGCCGGGCAGCCCCCGCGCCGCCCGGCGGGGGTTCAGTTCAGCTGCACGACGGAGAGCCCGACGGAGGCGTCCCGGCCGGTCGCCTCGATCTCGAGAACGACGTCAAGGCTGCCGGACATCTGGATATCGGAGCCGAGCGGGATACGCACCGCCGCCGGGCAGGCGGCTTGCGTGCAGCCGGGAAGTTCAACCACCTGCGGGGTGACGTCCCCGCCCGCCTCCTGGACGGTGACACGCAGCCGCCCCGCGCCACCGACCGTCCCGGTGTAGACGGTGATCGTCGCCGGTACTTTCTTCAACCGCAACGGCACGCGCAACCCGGACGGCGCCCCGCGGACCTGTCGTGGCACGACGAGCCAGGTGTTCGAGGTCCCGCCGGTCCTGGATCCGTGTGGCCAGACGACCTGGTAGGGACCGGTGTCGACCCGATCCCCGGATCCCATCACCTGGACCGGGCCCAGGCCCTGGACCGAGCCGGGTCCGGTGACCTGTTGTCCCCTGGGTAGTCCGGCGACCAGCCAGGTGCCTTTCAGGGAGCCGAGGTTGATCCTGCTGTTCGGCGACATCGAGGTCACCGTGATGTCGTCCACGAGTGACGGGGTCACGGTGATCGGCCCGTCGATCCCCTCCGAGGCGCGGGACGGGTTGAGGGACTCCGAGGTACGGGACGGGTCGGCGTCCGGCGGGGATGCGGTGGCGGTGCCCGTGGGGCCCGGGGAGTTGGCCACGCCACCATCGACGACCTCGACCGAGGACGGGCCGGACTGAGCCACGAGGACGGAGACGATGAGGATCAGCACCGCCGCCCCGACCATGGACAGGGAGAGCACCGGTAGCCGGGGGCCGTTGCCGGCCGGCAGCCAAGGGCCGGCGGCGCCGCGCCGGCCGTGTCTGCCCCGCTTGGTGCCGGCACGGTCGGCGGCGACCTGGTCGGCGAACCGGCGGCGCACCCGTTCGGTGTCGAGTTCCACCTCCGTACCGGCGCGTCTGAGTTCCTCGGCGAGCCTCCGGTACTCCTCTGCCCCCATCACGACCACCTGCTCCCGTGATCGGTGGCAGTCAGCAGTTCGTGCAGCTGCGCCATTCCCTTCGACGTCTGGCTCTTCACCGTTCCGACGGTAACCCCGAGCACGTTGGCGACCTCTGCCTCGGACAGGTCGAACGCATGGCGGAGGACCACGCAGGCGCGGCGCCGCACGGGTAGCCGCAACAGGGCTGCCCGGACATCGACGGACACGGCCCCGTCGGGGTCACGGACGGTTTCCTGTTGTGCCCCGTGCACGAGGAGCAGCCGGCGCCATTCCCGGAACAGGCTCCGCGACCGGCTCGCCGCCGTGTTCACCATCATCCGCCGCACGTACGGGACGGGTGCGTCCAGCCCGGAAATGGTCGACCACTGCCGCCACACCGCAAGGAACACGTCACCGGTGAGGTCCTCGGCGCTGGTGACGTTGCCGGTGAGCAGGAAGGCGAGCCGGCCGAGGCCGTGCCGGTGCCGTTCGAAGAACTCCTCGAACGCCTCCGCCGGATCGGAGGGGACCGTCCCGAGGACGGGGTGGGGCCCCGAGGTGGGCCCCGGACCGGAACCGGCCGGGTCAGGGCGGGCCGGGGCGGGGCGTGCGCCCCGGCCCCGGGGCCCGTCCGTGAGTGCCTTCACGCGGTTGCCTTTCCTCACCGCGGTGCCGCGGGTGGACGGGTGCCATCCGCGGTACCGTGCCGGTCAGAGTGCAGGGTCGGCGTTGCGCACGAGCACGGCGAACTGGCTACCGAACCAGTGTCCCGCGGCCGGCGCCCCGGGCATCGCCCCGGTGCCGTAGGCGGGGTCGTGGGTGCTCTGCCCGCTCGGGTCACACATCTTGTCGAACCGTTTGCCCTCGGGGTCCGGGGTCGTCTGGCTGCTGTCGGAGGTGCCGTCGGACTCCCCCGGCGGCTTCACCCAGACGTAGGCGTCGATCCCCGGGGCCGGGTCGGCGACCGGTCGGGCACCGATCCCCCCGGACTGGTTGCACCAGTTGCCGCGGTGCAGCCGCCGGTCCACCCGGGAGTCGTCGACGTAGGTGTTGAGGTCGGTCGACCCGCTCACCCCGCTCGGCCGCCCGCTCCCGCCCCACCCGTTGCGGGAGGTGTCGATGAGCATGCCGATCCCGTCCGGCAGACCGGCGGAGAGCAGCGCCGTCCGGAACGCCGTCACGTAGTCCCGCTCGTCGAGGTAGGGGTTCCACTCGTAGAAGTTGGCCGAACGCACCGGCTGCCCGCCGACAGTGACGTTCCCGTCGGCCAGGTACGGCTCCTCGACCGGCGAGTAGCCCGCCGTGTTGCTGACGAACCCGTCAACACTGTTCACCCCCGCGGCCGTGTCCTTGACGGTGTCGGCGATGAGGTTGACGGCCGGGCCGAAGTTGCTGTCCCAGCCGAGCCACCCGGCGTGGGCGATGTCCAGGTAGGTGTAGACGTTGTCGACGGCGTGCAGTTTGTCCAGCGCGTACTGGACGCCCTGCACGTAGGCGCCGCTGCTGTTCGCCTCGGCGCAGGCGGGCACCGACAGGTTCGTCACGAGGTTGGGCAGCGAGTCCGGTTCGACGACCGCGGCGATGCGGAGGCCGGCGTACTTCGGGTCACCGACGGCCTCCGCGATCGCGTCGATGTACTCGCTGCGGTAGCGGGCCATCCCGCCGTCGACCACGGTGAGTTCCCCGTTCGAGGCCGAAGCGGCGCAGTCCCGGTTCGGCAGGTCGTACACGACGACGGTGATGACGACGGGCCGCCCGGACGCCTGTTGCTGGGCGAGAGCGGCGTCGAGGTGGCCGCGCAGGTCCCGGGTGACTCCGGTCCCGCCGGTGACGGCGGCGATCCGGTCCAGCCACACCGCGGTCGGGTGGTCGGCGACCTTCGCCATGGCCGCGCCCAGCGTGCCGCCCTGTTCGGTCGCCGCGGCCTGCACCTGGGCCACGTAGTCGGGGTTGAGGTACCCGTCGGCCCCCGTGTACGGGTTGGCGACGTGCCCGGTCGACGGTGCCGTCCCGGTCGGCGTGGACGTCGGGGTGGCCGTCCCGGTCGGGGTCGCGGTTCCGGTCGGGGTCGCGGTCCCGGTCGGGGTGGTCGTCGACGGTGCGGACGTCTCGATGGGGGCGGGCTGCCCGTCGGTGCCACAGGCCACACCGTTCACCCGGACGTCATGCGGGCCGGGGTCGGACGGTCCGGAAGCGATGTAGCCGATGGACACTTCCTCCCCGGGGTCGAGGGTGGTGTTCCAGGACGGGGCGAGTGCGCTCACCGTCGTCCCGTTGATGGTCACCGTGGCGTTCCAGCCGCTGCGCAACGTCACCCCGTCGGCCACTTCGAAGGTGACCGTCCACGGGTCGCGGGAGGTACTGCTGTTGAGCACGGTGACGGTGCCGAGGTAGCCGCCCGTCCATGCCTGCACCTGGGTTTGTGCGGTGCAGGCGGGGGTGCCCGGGTCCGTCCCGGGTTCGGTCGTCGTCGGGGTACCCGTGGCCGTCGCGGTTCCGGTGGGGCTCGCGGTCGTCGTCGCGGTCGCCGTCGCGGTCGCCGTGGACGTCGGCGGGGTCGTCGTCGGGTCACCGGTGCCGCCGGATCCGGCGAGGTAGGGCTGGAGCAGGTCCTGCTTGGTCTGGTTCACCGTGGTCCAGTCGTCGTTGAGGATCCCGCCGGTGTCCCCGGAGTTCGGGTTCCACGACCAGTAGGTGAACGACATCCCGGAGGTGCCGGTGCCGAGGTAGCCGAGCAGTTTGCGCATCCACTGGACGTCCTGCGGGTCGGCGAGGGTCGAGCCGAACTCACCGAGCAGCACCGGGGCGATGTTCTCCTTGACGAGGTAACCCCACTGCTTGTCCCAGATCCCGGGGAGGTTCTCCGGGAAGGACGGGTCGTCGAACCAGGGCTGGTGGTGGACGGAGGTGCCGTACTCGTGCGCGGAGTAGACGAGTTTCGCCGGGTCGCTCAACCGCACCGGGTACTTCGCGGCCCCGGACAGGTTGCCGCCCCACCAGCCGGACTGCTCGCCGTCAGCGACCCAGTCGGTGCCCTCGACGACGATCAGCCAGTTCGGGTTCACCTCCAGGATGGCGTTCCCGGCGCGTTCGGCGGCGAGCCGCCAGTCGCGGGCGGTGTCCCCGCATCCCCAGCAGGAACCGCTGCCGGACCCGTCATGCGGTTCGTTGTGCAGGTCGGCGCCGATCACCGTCGGGTTCCCCTGGTACCGGGCGGCGAGCGCCTTCCAGTTCGCGAGCCAGGTGCTCTCCGGGACCGTGGAGGTGTACCAGAGTGCGGATTGCCCACCGGCGTCCGGACGGTGCCGGTCGAGCAGGACCCGCATTCCCTTGCTGCCGGCGTAGTCGATCACCGTGTCGAATACCTGGAGCGGGGTCAGGCCTTGCAGGTCCGGGTTGGCGCCGTAGTCGATGCTGTTCACCGCGGTGCCGGACTTGAACAGGTCGTCGGAGTACGGCATCCGGATCGTGTTGTACCCGAGGTCGACCATCTGGTCGATCATGCTGCGGTAGCCGCGGGTCCACAGCCCGTGGAAGGTGTTGTTCGAGGTCTCCCCACCGAACCAGTTCACCCCGGTCATCCGCACCATCTGGTCGTTCTCGTCGTACAGGTGGGCGCCGGTGGCGTGCCAGTACCCGGTGCCGGTGCCGTTCCCGGTGGCCGCCACGGGCCGCACGGTGTCCGGGGAGGGCCCTGGTGGTGCGAGTCCGGCGGCGGCGAGGGTGGCCGCGCCGAGGGCGAACGTGGCGGCCGCGGCGAGTCCCCGGGTGCGGTAGCGCCGGAGCAGGGTGCGCGTGGTGAACATCTCGGGAGGTCTCCTTCGACGGTCGGTGGACGGTGTCGGGGCGGGACGGGGCCGGTACGACCGGTGTCGCCGCGAGGGGGCGGGCCGGACGGTCGGGTCAGCTGAGTCGGGCCGGACAGGGATGCCCGGGGAGGGGCCGGTGCCGCGCATGGCGACCACGAGCGGGACGTCGTCGGCGCGGGCGGGGCCGACGTCGGGCGCGGCCGCCCCCGTGTCGCGGTGTCTGGGTCCGTTCCACCCCGAACTCACCGGCTGTCCCCGAACGAGTTCGCCCCGGAAGGGAGGACCGTGGCGCCGCCGTACTCGGCCACCTCACCTTCCCGGCCGCCCCGGCCTGTGGTTCCGCGACCGGTGGGCCCGCTGCGGCGGTGCTTCCGGGTACGCCGTCGGCGGCGCAGCAGCACGGTCGATGCAATAATCTGTGTCAGAAAAATCTAACGGAGTGACGATGTCATCCTTGATCAACCTCTCAATCCTCCCCCACGAAATATGGCCCAAACGATAGTGTCACAATTTTGCCGAGGTTACATC
>JARRQM010000273.1:0-3791 GCA_037381765.1 Kineosporiaceae bacterium | reverse complement strand
CCCAGAGGATGGTTGCGGTGCTGGTGGCCGTCGAACGGGTGAGGAAGGCGAAGTCCGCCATCCGGTCGCGGAAGACGACAGGGCGGTACTCGGGGTGGATCCCGGGCTTCATCGTTGCTCCAGGGGTGCGGGGGAGGGGCGGGGAGGGACCGAGAGGTGGGCGGGGACGGGGATGAGGGCTACCAGCTGGACTTGGTCACCCCGGGGAGTTGTCCGGCGTGGGCCATCTCGCGCAGCCGGATCCGGGACAGGCCGAAGCGCCGCATCACGCTGCGGGGCCGCCCGTCGACGACGTCCCGGTTGCGCAGCCGGGTCGGGCTGGCGTCGCGCGGCAGACGTTGCAGGGCGAGGCGGGCGTCCCGGCGTTCCTGTTCGGTGAGTGCGGGGTTGACCGCGTCCCGTTTCAGTTGGCCCCGTCGGTCGGCGTAGCGGGCGACGACGGCCCGGCGCTGGGCGTCCTTGGCGATCAGGCTCTTCTTGGCCATGGTGGTGCTCCTCAGGGAACTCGGGGTGGGGCGACGGAGCTGCGGGCGGGCCATCTCCGACACCACCCCGGGACCATCACCGCGAGTTTATTGATAACGATTCTCACAATCAATGGCTCCGGGCTCCGGGCTCCGGGCTCCGGGGACCTACTCGCCGGGTACCGCCCGGGGCGACCGAGCCGCTACCGGGTGATGCTCCGGTAGCGGCTGCGGCGGGCGTCCGGTGGGGCAACCCGGTTCAGAAGTCCTCGTCGAGGGCGACGTCACCGGTGATGCCGACCTGGTAGGCGGATACGCGGCGTTCGAAGAAGTTCGACAGTTCCTGGACGTCCTGCAGCTCCATGAACGCCAACGGGTTGGCCGTGCCGTAGACCGGGTCGAGGCCGAGCAGGGCGAGCCGGCGGTCGGCGACATGTTCCAGGTAGCCGCGCATGTCGGCGAGGGACAGACCGGGAACCCCCTGGCCGAGCAGGTCCTC
Organism: Kineosporiaceae bacterium; assembly: GCA_037381765.1. Classification (GTDB taxonomy): domain Bacteria; phylum Actinomycetota; class Actinomycetes; order Actinomycetales; family Kineosporiaceae; genus JARRQM01. The sequence goes on along the minus strand of JARRQM010000273.1, from coordinate 2,828 downwards.
GGCGAACTGGACCTCGCAGTCGACGGCCTCGATGATCATCTCTCGGATCTGGTCGTCGAGGGTGGCGTCGAACAGTTCGGGTTGTTCGGCCCGGACGACGTCGATGACGTCGAAGGCGAAGGCCATGTGCATGGACTCGTCCCGGAACACCCAGTTGGTTCCGGAGGCGAACCCGTTGAACAGGCCGCGGGAGCGCAGGAAGTACACGTAGGCGAAGGCTCCGTAGAAGAACAGGCCCTCGATGGCGGCGGCGAAGCAGATGACGACGAGCAGGAAACGGCGCCGTTGCTCGGCGGTCTCCAACCGGTCCACCTCGCCCAGGGAACCCATCCAACGGAAGGCGAACTCGGCCTTGCGCCGGATCGACGGGATGTTCTCCACGGCGGAGAACGCCTCCGCCCGCTCGTCCTCATCGGGCAGGTAGGTGTCGAGCAGGTTCAGGTAGAACTGGACGTGGACGGCTTCCTCGAACAGTTGCCGGGACAGGTACAGCCGCGCTTCGGGGGCGTTGACGTGCCGGTACAGGTTGAGCACGAGGTTGTTCGAGACGATGGTGTCGCCGGTGGCGAAGAACGCGACGAGCCGGCCGACCAGGTGGCGTTCGGCGGGGCCGAGCGCGGCCAGGTCGGGCAGGTCGGTGTGCAGGTCCACCTCCTCGACCGTCCAGGTGTTCTTGATCGCGTCGCGGTAGCGGTCGAAGAACTGCGGGTAGCGCATCGGGCGCAGGGTCAGTTCCAGGCCGGGGTCGAGCAGCCGGTGCGGGTCCGGGGCGCTGGCGGCGGCCGGTGCCGGGGCGGTGGGGGCGGTGGTCGGGGTGGTCACTGGCATGCCTCGCAGATCTCCGGGTTTTCCAGGGAACACGCAGCCGCGGATGCGGATGCGGACGCGGTGCGGGCGGGGGGTGTGCTGCCGCCGGCGATGGGTGCGGGCGCGGCGCCGGACGCGGTGCCCGGCAGCGACACCGTGGCCTGCTGGATCCGGGTCGCCGGGCGGGAACGCAGGTAGTAGGTGGACTTCAGCCCGGCCCGCCAGGCGTAGGCGTACATCGACGACAGTTTCCCGATCGTCGGGGCGGCCACGAACAGGTTCAGCGACTGGGACTGGTCGATGTAGGGGCCGCGGGCGGCGGCAAGGTCGATCAGCGCCCGTTGCGGTAGTTCCCAGGCTGTCCGGAACAGGTGCCGGACCTCGGCGGGCAGTTCGGTGAGCTGCTGGACGGAACCGTCGGCCCGTTTGATCGCCTCCCGGACGTCCGGCGTCCACCGCCCGCGGGATTTCAGCTCGGTCACCAGGGCGGTGTTGATCTGGAGGAACTCCCCGGACAGGGTCTCCCGTTTGAACAGGTTCGACACCTGGGGCTCGATGCACTCGTAGCAGCCGGCGATCGAGGCGATCGTCGAGGTCGGGGCGATCGCTACGAGCAGGGCGTTGCGCAGGCCGGTGGTGGCGACCCGGTCCCGCAGCCGGTCCCACCGTGCGGTCTGCGTGGGGGTGACCCCCCACAGGTCGGGTTGCAGCTGGCCACGGGCGGCCCGGGTGCGGTCGAACGCCGGGTGCGGCCCGTGGCGTTCGGCGAGGTCGGCGGAGACCTCCAGGGCGGTCAGATAGATCTCCTCGCTGATCCGGGTGGACAGCTCCCGGGCGGTGTCGGAGTCGAAGGGCAGGCCGAGGGCGAAGAACACGTCCTGCAGGCCCATCAGGCCCAGGCCGATCGGGCGCCACTTCGGGTTGGCGGTCGCGGCCTGCTCCGTCGGGTAGTGGTTGAGGTCGACGACCCGGTCGAGGAACGGGACGGCGGTGCGGACCGTGGCCCGCAGCGCTTCCCAGTCCACCGCGGGGCCGTCCGGGGCGCGGGTCAGGTGCCGGGCGAGGTTGATCGAGCCGAGGTTGCACACGGCGGTCTCGGTGTCCGAGGACACCTCCATGATCTCGGTGCACAGGTTCGACAGGTGCACGACGTCGCCGCCGGCGGTCTGGTTGGCCCGGGCGTTCGCGGTGTCCTTGAACACCATCCAGCCGTTCCCGGTCTGCGCGAGGGTGCGCATCATCCGCCCGTACAGGTCGCGGGCCCGCACCTGGCGGACGGCCAACCCGGCGTCCTCGGCGGCACGGTAGGCGGTGTCGAAGTCCTCTCCCCACCGTTCGGGCAGGTCCGGGACCTGGTCGGGGTCGAACAGCGACCAGAGGGCGTCGGCCTCGACCCGGCGCATGAACTCGTCCGGGATCCAGTTGGCGAGGTTGAGGTTGTGGGTGCGCCGGGCGTCCTCCCCGGTGTTGTCCCGGAGCTGGAGGAACTCCTCGATGTCCGGGTGCCACGGCTCCAGGTAGACCGCGGCGGCCCCCTTGCGACGCCCGCCCTGGTTGACCGCGACCACGGAGGCGTCGAGGATCCGCAGCCACGGCACGACGCCATTGCTGCGCCCGTTCGTGCCGCGGATCAACGCTCCCCGGGAGCGGATCCGTGACCAGGAGATCCCGATACCCCCGGCGAACTTCGACAGCCGCGCGACCTGCCCGAACCGTTCGTAGATGGAGCCCAGGTCGTCCCGCGGGGAGTCGACCAGGTAGCAGGAGGACAGCTGCGGGTGCGCGGTTCCGGAGTTGAACAGGGTCGGTGAGGACGGCAGGTAGGCCAGGGAGGACATGAGCCGGTACAGGTCGACGACCTCGGCGACGGTCCGGGACAGCCCGCAGGCCACCCGCAGCAGGAAGTACTGCGGGGTCTCGAACACCTGTCGTGTCGTCGGGTGGCGCAGCAGGTAGCGGTCGTGCACGGTACGCAGCCCGAAGTACTCGAACCGGCGGTCCGCCGACGGATCGATCAGGTC